>CANRPF010000002.1 GCA_947632375.1 uncultured Bacilli bacterium | reverse complement strand
GCATTTGCTATTATTGAGATAGGAAGTAATAATACTAAGACACATATTTATGAGAATGAAAAAATGATATATGAGGATAATACAACAATAGAATTTAAAAAAAATTATAACAACAATCAAAAAATAGATGAAGATGATTTAAATAAATTATTTAATATAATAGAAAAGGCATTGCAATATACAAAAGAAATTCATGTTTACGGTTGTAGTATATTTAGAAATATCAATACTGAAGAATTAAATAATATTAATTTGAAACTAAAAAGTAAGTTTAATGTAGAAATAGAAGTAGTATCTCAAGAGGATGAAGCAAAATATACAGCATTGGGATGTTATAATAAAATAAAATACAACGGAAATATCTGTGTATTTATTGGTGGCGGAGGATCCACTGAATTAATCTTTGTTAATAATGGTAAAGTAATTGATAAAAAATACTATGACTTTGGGGTTGTAGATGTTACTCAAAAATTTAGTAGTTTAAAAGAGGATATTCCTAAATGTACTTTTAATGAAGTATATAATTATATTAACGAACTAATTGGAAATATAAATATAGAAGCAGACGTTTTAATATTAGCAGGAGGAGATCATTTATATTGGTACAACAATGCAGGTTATAAATTATTAGAAAATAAATTGTATAAAGCTGAAAACCAAAAATATATGATAACAAAAGATATGAGTGATGATTATGATCATGATGCTCTTATTACTTCTTTAAATCAAATACGCAAGAGAAGTGATAATCCATTATGGTTTGATGGTTCAAGAGCAATGAAAGTAATTACCAATTTGATATCTAATAAAATTAATGCAAAATATATAATTCCAACAAAAATAAATATGGAAGATGGTCTAAAAGAAAAACTTTTAAATCAGAAGAATTAAATTAGGGTTATTTATATTTTTAAGAGGTATTTATGGAAGTTAAAAAAATTAACAATGAGTATAATTCTTTTGATATTGATTTGATACAAGATGAAAAAGTTTTATCAATTTATCAAACCGGAGCTGATATAAATCTATCTTGTAAATATGAAGATTACCGAAATATATCTAGCATTTCTTTTAGCATTAATAATAATCAAGGAGAAGTGTATTCAGTATTTGATAAATTTTATAAAGATATAATAAATGGTAATATATTAGGAGAAGATGAAAATTTACAAAGTGTTCAAGAACAAATGCAATGTGAAAAAGGCGCTTCTTGGTATAAGTTTTTAGTTTAAAATAATATTATTACAGTATTATGTGATGCTTATCCTATTAAATGTCCCAATGTATTAAAAATAACAAAAAAAGCTGATGAAATAATTTTATCATTTGATAAATATGACGGTGAATTTCCTAAAATTCCGTATTGTATAACAATTAATATACGTCAATCTGGTTCAAGAATATACGAATTTTGTATTCCATTTAAAACTCTTTTCAAACAATTACAGACTATTGAAGATAAGAAGGGTGCTATAAAAAGTTTAACAAATTTGTTAAAAACAAAATACAAATAATAATACTGTTGGAAGTGCGAATGAACTTGTGTTATTATAATAATGAATCATAGATTTGTAAAAATTCAGAAATATAATCTTGAAAGGCGTGTGAAATAATGGTTGATGTAAATGGAATGATGTTTGGATTAGTTTTAATATTTATAATATTTGTGTTCATAGCATTTTTAATGTTTTTATCAACAAAAAAATTGTCTAAAAATAGTGAGTCTAAAGGTATTAATTCTATATATATTATTTTAATATTGTATGGGTTCTTGTTATTACTTAATAATTTTGTTAATAATTATTTTATAGCCATAATTTCTATATTAGTTGGTGTTGTTGGACATATATTTAATTTTAAAAATAAGAAAAATAAATATTATATATTAAATGTTATAATTTATTCATTAGTAATTATATACGGAATTGGAGCATTAATATATTCATAGTTTTTTAAATATTTAATCTTAGAAAATATTTAAAGAATCTAAAATACAAAAAAATAGCACGCTTGCTATTTTTATATTTTTTCTTGTTCTACAATTTTTATATCATTTTCTCTATAAGAAAATATTTTCAAATCTTCTTTTTTGTCAGCAACTTAAATATTTGAGTTTATAAATATCATCAACTTTCTTTTTTCATTTTATAGGTAATTATTAGGATTATGAGTAATTAAAGTTTTAAAGTTATTATATTTACTACCTTTAATTTTTGCTTGTAATAAAGTAATATATTTGCATATTTACAATCAATCTAAGTATATTAATGTTTAATAATTAGATAATAATTTGTCAAAGTAAACTTTTGGTATGTTTAAAAAATAAAGTTTAAATGTTATAGTTCTTTTTGAAAGGAGTTAAAACTATGGATCAAGAAAAAATTGGTAAATTCATATCAGAACAAAGAAAATTAAAAAAAATGACACAAGAAAATTTAGCAGAAAAATTAGGTATTACTAAAAATGCTGTTAGCAAATGGGAGAGGGGAATATGTCTTATGGATATGTCGTTATTAAAACCTCTTAGTAAAATATTAGAAGTAAATATAAATGATATACTTGCTGGTGAAATTATAGAGAGAGAAGATATAGAACGAAAGAGTGAAGAAAATATTATTAAATTAACAGAATTGGTAAATTTAAAGTCTATGAAATATGGTATTATTGGAATGGCTTTATTTTCTATTATTTTAATTTTGATTTCATTTTATAAAAATACATCAATGGAGTCACTTGTAAGTTTATTATGTGCTTATAATTGTATTACTTTTTTGAGTAGATATAAAATAAAAAAAGATAAAACTGATTTATTAGCTGGATTAATGTTTTTTATTTCTGTAATTTGTAATACTATAGGTTTTATATTATCTTAGTATCAATTTTTAAAGTTTTTAATAATAAGTATTATAAGATAAGTATTCTTTATTTTCATCTTTAATCCAATATCCAAATTTACCTTTAATTTTAATTGGTTTTTCTAATGGAATAAATTTTAAATTTTTAGTATTAGTAGATTTAGCTCCTTTTGATAAAGAAGCAGTAATATGTGGTACTTTTAAGATGCTTGAATTTTCTTCATCATAGTTTATATAATATGGCATTAATTCATCAGAAAAAGATATCTTAAATCCACTATTCATACCATCATTTCCATATCTTATAAGAAATATTTCAAACTCTTTTCCAACTATGTCATCAAATGTTTCTTTTTTATTTGGATGATATTTAAAAGTACAATGAATTTCATCATTAACTTCTTCTAATGTATTTGTTTCTAATGAATGTATTAACTTTATAGTATCTTCGTCAAAAAATATTCCTTCATAGCTTAACATATAATCCTCCTACTAACTTTTAAATAAGATAATTATTTATTTGTTTCAATTAAACTTAATATATATTTTTTTTCTTTTTTAATATTTTCTGAATTAATTTTAGGATTTAGTAATTTTGGAATTTTAGGTTCAGGAGTTCTTTTAGAACTTGTCTGTTCTAAATGTTTCATGTAATCTAAATTATAAATTGTAATAGGGTAATCATAAAATTCTACTATAAAGCTATCTTTATTAATAAATTTTATATTAATTAATTTAATACTACTAATTTCGTTTCCTTGAACAAAAACCAATATAATATTATTAAGTCTAAAAATATTAGCTGGAATATCATCAATAGTTAGTTTATCAAGTCCTTTATAAAAATATTCAGTTAAAGTTTTATTAGTATAATTTCCATATCTTTGTTCATTTTCAAATCTTTTGATTATTAAATCTTTATACCAATTTAAAATATTTTCATTGCTAGGTAATGTTAAATCTGGAAAGTATCCACCATTTTGATGATAAACGCCACCATTAGAAGAATTTAATAATTTTTCTAATTCGCTGCGATTCATATATCTTGTTTGTTCTTTATTAGGAAGTATAAATTTTGTTGCTAATAATGCTTCATTTCCATCTTTAATAGCATAATTTTCTTTAATTAAACCATCTACAATTTCAATATAAACTCTATTAAAATCAAATAATTGATTTATATATTCAATTGTTTTACCTTTAAATCTACTTTTATGAGTAGGTATATTGGAATAGGGAAATTGTTCTCTTCTTTCATCTTGAACATATTTATTTATAAAAGAAGTTGAATCTTTTCTATAGTGATATATTATTTCGTCTGAATTTAATACGGTTATTCCACCATTTATTTGTGGTACCATTATTTGAATACAATCACTACCTACATAATGACTTGGAATTCTTTGTGTATATTCATATTTTATCTTTTTCATAAAACCTCCATTTATATAAACTATTTTATCATAAAAATAAAGAACAATAAATATAGCTGAACTTTATAAGAAAATATGTTAAAATAATCTTACTAATGGAGGTTATTTTATGTTATCAAAAGGAAAAGTTAATCTAAAATTAATACGTGAAAATTTATTAAAACTAGAAAAAGAAAAAAATAAAAAGATTCCTGTTATGTTGAATGATAAAGTTGATGAGTTTATAAATTGGTATTTTAAAAATATGATAAAAGGAGAATATACTGATATTGGTGAATATTATGAACCGATAGAAATGAGAAATTTTATTGAAAAAATGGCCGTTTGGTATGAGTTAAGATATCCTGATTATGAGATTAATAGATTAATGCCTGGTTCTAATCAAGAAAATAGTGAAATTGATGATATTATGTTTAATAAAAATAGATATATAAATGAACAATTTGATGAAGATTCTGAAGTAAGACTTATAGATTGGGCTGAATTTTATAATACTAATGCATTTATTAAATCTTTACCATCTAGTGAGAGATATTTTTTAGAAAGACCAAAATATAATACTATAGTATATATTGATCCTAATCATAGAAATGCTCACTTACATTTAACTTCTAATGGAGTTGTTTTAGAATCAGAAGGATTAGATAGATATACTAATTTTAAAATAAAAGATAAAGATATAGAAAATATGCATGTAGAAGATGTAGTTAAATATTTAAAAGGAAAAGGTATTGTTTTACCAAGTGATAATGAATTAGAAAAGACAATTAATAATGTAAAAAAATGGAAATATCAAAAAGAGGAAATGCTTAATTGTGTTATGTATAGAATAATTGAAAGGGGAGGTAATAGAATTGGACCTCGTAGAGCTTTCTTATTTGCAAAAGAATTTGGAAGAAATATAGATATTCCAATGATATATGGTATAGATTATTCAGATCCAGGTTTAAATGAATTTATAGATGAATATATAAAAAGTGGTGGTTCTGAGTATTTAAAATGTTATGTTGAATATTTTTCAAGAGCAAGCAAATATGAACCTGTAGATATTGTATCAATAAAAGATATTAAAAAATTATCATCTAATTATTGTATTTCTAAATATACTCCTCAAGAAACTCTTTTATATCAAAGATTAGTTAACGTCTTAGCAAGTCAAATTGATACGGAAGAATTGAAAAAAGAAGAAGTAAAACAATTGAGATTAAAAAGAAAGTTAGAAAAAAGTAAAAATAATTTAAAGGGTTAATTTAATAAAGATTATGAATAAATATTTAAAAGTTATGTTTGGAACATCATCTGGTGCAAGTAATTTTGAATATAAAATTGATGAATTAAATATTGCAAATAATTTTAATCCAAAAGAACAAGATCCAAAATTAATGGGTGGATTTAATTTTAGTACAGAAGATAAGATATTAAGATGGCTAATAAGGGGAGATACATTATATGATGTAGAAATTCCAAATGATGCTATAGTTATTGATTGTCCAAGCAAATCCGCTCCTCATGGAGTATTTAGAAGCAATAAGATTATTTTACATAATCCTAGAAAAATAACTGATGATATTGCATTAGATTTATATAAAAAATCAAATTTACCAGAAGTTTCTTATTATAAATCATTAGCAGGTTGTGCTATAAGAGGATATAGAAATACTTGTTTAGAAATTATTAAGGATAAAGTTAATAAAAATAATATAGATTTAGTTTTATCAGAAATTGATGACTTTGTATCTCCATTTAATAATGATAATGTAGATAAAAAAGAATTAGAAGTTTATGAAGAGGTTATGAAAATATTAAAAAATATTAATAATGATACTCGGACTTAGTTCGAGTATTTTAATTGTATTTTTTTTGAGTTTGTGTTAATATATCAACCAATTAGTAGGGGATTTTTTATGAAATATGAAATTTTATTAAATAAAATACTAAGATTACCAACTCATAAGGCAATAAAAGTATTAGAAGAATATGAAAATAATGAACAATTTAAAAGTTTTGCTGATCAACAACGAGTAATGGATATTTTAACTCAAAAAATTAATGTACGTAAACAAATAAAAAAAGAAGTTATTGAAGAATCTTTTATGTGTTTAGCACTTATGGTTAAGTCTCGTTCTCCATTTAGTAAAATAGCTTTCGAAAAAATGAAAGATTATCCAATGATAATTTGGATTGAAACTATTGGACAGTTAGATTCAGAAAATATTATGGCTTTACTAAATAATTATTGCAAAGAATTTCCTTCTTCTTTAATTGAAACTTGTATTATTAATTTACCTGATAACTTACAATTACTTGCTATTGATAAATATAATAGATTTATAAAAGTAGAAGATAAAATGTTTTATAGTTTTTATTATTCTGTAAGTGAAGAAGCTCGATTAAAATTAAAAAAAATTTTTAAACATATAGAAGATGATATATTATTAGAGCTAGAAGATTTAGAAGAAAAAGAATTAATTAAACGTCTTGAAAAAGAACAAGATAGATTATCAAAAGTATCTGCTGATGAATTAGTTCAATTTATACTATTAAATTCTAATGAACTTTCTACATTAACTAAGTTTTTTTCACTATATTCTGATAAAATTAACAAGTGTTCTATACCTAGATTTGAATTATTAATTACTAGATATAAGTATTTAAGAGATAGTTATTTGCAAAATGAAATTTTTCTATCTAATATTGAATTAGTAAAATTATTTAAAGATAAATTTCACCAAATTGGAATAGAAGAAACTTTAAAATTATTTGATGATAAAGTAGTTTATAAAGTTAATGAATTTACAGTAGATATAGTATTAGAGTTTTTAGATATTGCTTATTCTAATATGGATTTATCTAAATATATAAATGATGAAACATTAATTGAAATTATTAATAGATTTCAAGAAAAGTGTAATAATAAAGATTATACATTAGAAGAGTTTGAAACTTTAGTTAAAAATATAGGAAAAAGTGATAAAACAAAATTGATTTTTGATGATTATATAGAAGCTATTATAGCTTGTGGTAAGTTATTAAAAAATAATATAATTAATGATAAAAACCCATTATTTTTAGAATTAAGAGAAAAGTTTTCTAATGAATTATTAAATAGAGTAAAAAAAGATGGAACTTATACAAAAGATATATCATTAAATGGAGTATTTTATAGATTAACTAAAGGTACATTTCCTTTTGCTAAATTATATACAACTAAAACTTATAAAGGATTAATTTATTTAACAAAAGCTGGTAAATTAATAGATAATGCAGATTATATTACAAGTTTTTTAACGGATGAGCAAGTAGCTAAATTAAATATAAATCCTATTATAAAATGGAAAAATATAATAAATAGAAATAATACTAGAACAGATAATTTGTCATTTATAGAAAGAATGGGTTTACAACTATTATTATATTTTGGTAGAGATAAAGCTAAATATTTATTAGAATCAGATATGCAAGGTAATAGAATGGAATATTTATTTGATGGATTAAAATATGCAGATATTTCTGTTAATGAAGATGGTACTTCTAATATTAATGAAGAATTAGTTAATTATCTTTTTGGATATGGTTTGTTAAGAGATGATAATTCTATAATTAATAAAATGATAAATAGAAGTATACCTGAATTTGAAAAATATTTTACTGAATTTTGTAATTCGTTTTCAGAAGTAAAAAAAGCATGTAATGGAATTTTAACTACTAAAAGAATTATAAAACATTTTGAAGATATTGAATTACCTATAAAATTAAATCCAGATGAACTACAATTTAAACAAGCTTTATTGGAAATGAATACAACAAATGTAGATTTATTAAAAAAAGCTATTGAATTATGTAAAGATGCAAGAAGAAGAACTTATTCATCTATACCACAAGTTGAAGGAGAGTTAGGAGATTTTACATATAAAATATTAGATTTAAATGATCCAATGGCTGTTGCAGTAGGGTACTTATCTCATTGTTGTTTTGTTGTTGATGGAATATCTCACTTATCTCTTAAACATTCAATGCAATCAAAAAATGGTAGAACTTTTGTAGTTTATTATAAAGGACAATTTTTAACACAAAGTTGGGTTTGGCGTAATGGTGATGTAATTTGTTTTGATAGTGTTGAGGCAGGAAGTCCTATTCATGGAATGTATAAAGATGATATAAAGTTAGTGGATGTTTATAAAAAAGCTGCTAATGATATATTTAACATTTCAAAAGAAAATGAAGATATTCAAGAAAGAGTTAAAGTTGTAACAGTTGGTAAATCAGATTATGCATTTGATAAACTAGAATATGTACAGGGAGATGTTGCAATGCCTTTAGAAAATGATGTATATGTATATGATTCAAATGTACAGCAAATTTTAACAGGTAATATGCCAGAAAATCCAAGATATGGAACAGTTAGAATGCAATATAAAGATAAAAGAAAAAAAGTTGTTTCTATAAAGAATAAAAATAGTGTAAATGCAGATATATTAGATGAAGTTATTTTTAATATAAATTCATTAAGATATCAAGTTAATGGTGAAAAAAATCCAATAAATATTGATGATTATTCTAATATTATATCTGGTGATGGATGGTATATTTTAATAAATAAAAAAGGTGCTATGGAAAATGGAATAGCAAAATTTGATGACGAAACAATAGATGAATATAATGAATATTTATCAAAATATAATAATTCTAATTTAAATATATTTGAAAGTAATATACCAGGAATAAAAAAATTAATGCTAACTAATAAAAAAGATAGGAGTTAATATATGTTATATTTTGAAAATGCTAAAGAATGCATTGAATCATTATCTGGTTCAGTTGATAGATCTAGTCCAGAAAGTGAGTTTTACTATAAATTATCACAAATGATTCCAAATAAAGTTGATGTTGATACGTTAGTATTGGCATTTAAAATAATATTACAGGAAGAAGAAAGAGAAGGCAAAAATATTGTTCCTTATATAGCGATTATTTATTATCCGATTAGAAAATTTGTTTCTAATGAATTCGCTCATGAATTTAGAAAAAAATATAATGCTTTAGTATTAGGGCTAACTCAAGAAGATTTGCCTGATGTTGATTATGGATACAACGAGGTTTATAAAGATGTTATTGATATATCTAATAAAGATAGAAATGAAGTGTTAGCAGCATTATATAATGCTAGTACGCCTATAGGAATGGGATTTGCGCAATATAATCCAATGACATGGACTAAAGAAATCGCTAGTATGTATTTTGAGCAATATGGTAAGCTGGATAGTGATGGAGTAATTACTATAAATTGGATAATGGGTAGACCATTAAATATAAAATTTGAAAATAATTTAGTATATGTTGCAGGTTACAATAACGATAATGAATTGGGATTAGCGCAAAGAGCAATTTCAACTTGTCCTAATGTTATAAAAAAACAAAAAATATGATTCTTCCTACAAACGAAAAAAAGAGCTAATGCTCCTTTTTTCGTTTTACTAAACTATATACTTCATTATGAATGTCGTCTATTGGTCTCATTTGATTTCCGTCGTTGCATTGAACTTTATTCCAAGATAAGTATTCAGCTAAAAACATAGCATTATTATAAACTTTCTTCATAAATTCTAAATCACTTTCATGTATATCGTTTGTTATACCTTCATTTTGTTTTCTAGCTTTTCTTATCTCTGTAATTAAATCAAATGGTGCGTGTAAGAAAATAATATCATCAGGTTCTTTAATACCTAATTTGCTATATTCAAAATCCATAACATAATCGATAAATTTTTTCTTTTGGTCTACATTTTCAATTAGTGCTGATTGATATATAAGACTTGAAGTAGTATATCTATCTAATAAGATTATTTTTCCTTGTTCATATAATTTCTTTAAAGAAATATACCAAGTTATAGCTCTATCAATAGCATATAAACTATTTATAAAATAGGGTGATAATTCACTTGGTTTACCAAATTCTCCATCTAAGTATTTTTCAACAGGTGCACCTTGATATGTATTATACGTAGGAAAATGATGGTTTGCAATTTTTAATCCATCACATTTTAAATGATTACGTAATAATTCATATTGTGTAGATTTTCCAATACCATCACAAGCACCTTCAATAACAATTAGTTTACCTTTTTCCATATTATATTCTTCTTGTTAATGTTTTTCCTTCTTTAAAACAACAATCTGATGAACAATCAAAATCTGGAAAAGTACATCTTGCACCATGTGAATATTTTTCAATATCTTTAGCAAGTGGACTATTTTTATCTTCTAAAGCTTTTTTATATTTTAATAAAGTATTTCTAGTTTGTAACATAATTTCAAGTTGAGCTGAAGAACATAATCTTTCTTTACATTTTAAAATAAAGTCTTCATATTTTCCATTTTCACTAATTTGTACAAGTTCTCCTACAGGAGTTATATCTTTAACTAATTGCATATCACCAAGCCATTCATCGACTAAAGCTTTATCATCTTCTATTATTGGTGGTATAAAATATTCCTTGTTTTTTAAAAGTTCTAATTGATAATCTAATGTTCTATGTCTATGAGCCTGAGCATATTGTGCAAATGAACCCTTATATATAGTAGAGTAAACATCTCCAAAGTATTCTTCTTTTTTATCTAAATCATGACCAAATATAGATAATTTTCTATATTTTTCATTTCTCATTAAATTACTTTCAAGTACATTTAAATCATTTAATGCTTCTAAAAATTCTTTCATACTAATAGATAATTGTTTTTCTAAAGTATTATTCATATTAGCATTTTCAATATAATCTTTAATCCAAGAAGCTATATAGTTAATTTGTCTTAATGAAGTAGTATAAATCATCTCTGTTGGCATGAATATTGTTATTAAATATCTTGCGTTTTCTTGAGCTAATTTTTTTATTTTAGTATCACTATAAACATTACCATATTTTTCTTTTATTTTTATTGTAAATATATTAATCCATTTATTATATAGTCTTTCTTCTTGTTCTGATATAATAGAGCCTTCTTTTCTTACTATAGGAGTATATCTTGCTGATTTTTCACTTGTTGTATATTGATGCTCATTATTTAATATCATCGCTAATATTTTAGGTATGTTTTGTAAATTAAAACTTATTTGTATATGGTCATACACAGAGTGATGACCATTAATAAGAGTCATATTGACTCTACGTTTTGTTTTTTCTTCTGGTTCATCTTGAAGATGATAAAAACCTTCTGGATCGTAACATACACCAGCTATTTTCCCAGCTAAATTAATTGCCGCTTCTTTGTCAAAAGTTCCATTTTCTTTTAAAAATTGGTTAGGCAAAATACCAACTTTAATTTTTGTTCTTTCCATATTTCCTCCCGAATTGATAATTTACCCTTTTTACACTACGTTTATTATATCATTTTACATTTAAAATACAAAATATAATTTTTATAAAAATATATTATGTGATAATGTAAATAATAGGAAGAGGTATAATATGAAATGCTCAAATTGCGGTTTTATTAATGCTAGTGGTTCTGAATTTTGTGGTAATTGTGGTAATAAATTAAATAATGTTTCTACTAACAATTTACCGGTTCAAAAAAAGAAGAATAAAAGTATAATATTTATAATTTTAGGAATTATATTAGTTATAATAATAGCAGTTATAGTAATATCTATATTTAGTAAAAAAGAAGATGATAACTTTGAAGATCCTTTTAAGGATATAGAAGACTTTGAAGTTATAACAGATAATGTTTCTAAAGGATTAGATATAGAACAAGAAGAAAATAAATTAGAAAGTGATTATAATAATAATCTTATATCTAGTGATGAATATATTTTACAAATAGCTTATTCGCTTTATGATTCAAGTAAAGTTAAAGAAAAATATAATAATGCAAGCAAACTATATAATGAGCCTCACTATTTAATGGAAAAAATAGAAGAATTATATGATAAGTTATCAGATGAAACTAAGATTTATTTATTTAATAAGTTAACATTAGGAGATGTTGTTTGGGATGTAGATGAAGAAAGTGAAGAAAATGCTTCAAATTTAAATTCTAAAAATGAAAAAAATCAAATTAAATATTTAGAAAATACTCATGATGTTAGTAGTCTTAATAGTGTAATTCTTTCTGAAAACAAACACTTTTTAGTATATTATTCAACTAAAGGGAAGAATGCAATAAAGAAAGATACTGCTTTAGAAATCGCTAGCTTTTTAGAAAATATAGTATCAACATATAAAACTAAATATGATTTAGATTTTAAGTATGATGCTCATATGTCAAATGGAATCCAAATAATCGGTCCGGCATGGGAAAAAGCTACTAGATTATTGATGTTAAATCAAATAGATTCAAAATATCTTGATACTGCAATGCCTGTTTATATAGTAGATACTGACGTTGAAAATACTAGTGCTTTAGGATTTTATACTCCATACGAATATCTCTTAGAGAGAATATCACATATTTTGCCTTTATTTTCAGACGATGCTACATCACTTATTACCGCATCAGCATATGCTTTTCCATTTTTCGTAGTTAGCTCTACATTAGATGATTTTGATGATACAAAAATTGTATTGGCTCATGAATTATTCCATCATTATCAAAGATATATTTGTGGAGAAGGCAAGTACAAAGCATGTAAAAGTGGCAATTTTACTTTAGAGACAGTGGCTGATTTAGCAGCATCACAAATATTATCTATGAATAATTCAACTACTATATTAAATTCCCACGCATCTATGTATAGTGAGGATACTGAGTCTAGTATAGATAAAGTAGGTGAGTTAAAATATGGAGAACAAGGTGGAGGTTATGGTGCATTTGTTTTTGCAAATAATTATTCAGATATAATAAAAAATGGAATAAATAATTGGATAGAATCTTTAAAGACAGAAACTCCATTACAATATTTATATGATGAAGCAGGTGATAAATATAAAGATGTATTTATTAAAACTGCAGAAAGTAATCTTAAACAAGATTTCAAAAATAAATTATTAAAATCCAGCTATATGAATAAATCAGGCGAAATATTAACTGTTATACCTAAAAATCACAAAGATATTAACTTAGAAAAAAGTAGTAAAAATGAAAAAATAAATTATTCTAGTATGCATTATTATTATATTAATCCTAAAGATTATGAAGAAAAAGCTCAATTAACTTTTAATGGTTCATCTAAGGATTTAACGTTATTAATATTTTTAAAAAGTAGCAATTCATATAATAAAGTTTATGAATATACTTTAAATAAAGAATTTGTTGTTAATCCAGAAGAGTTTGATGCTTATGATGAAGCCGTTTTTGTTATCATAAATTCATCTTTAGATAATTTAACATATAGTTATGAATTAGTTGATAATGGTACTAAAACACCTACTATAACAGCAAGTGATTTAAATATTAAAAAACTTGAAGATTTAGTAAATAATTCTAATTATTTATCTTGTCATATGGTAGAAGATGATTCTGAATATAGTACTATAACTCAAATAAAAATATCTTATGATAAATCTGATAAAATAAATGATATGTATTTAAAAGCTACTCTTAAGATTAAAAATTATGAAGAAGATAAAGAAGTTTATGATTTTTCTAAAAGTATAGTTTCTGGAATTATATATATTATGCAAGCTACATATGAAAAACAATTAAAATATTTTAAAGTACGTACTGAGGAAGAAGATGATGAATTTTCTTTAATATTTAAAGTTACTAAAGATTTTAATAATGCTTTAAGTAATAGTTTAAATATGAAATATGTTTCTAAATATGAATTAGCAAAAGACTTCTTAAATGATGGTTATACTTGTAATTTCTCTGATGAAAATATATAAGCCAATTAATTTAAATTGGCTTTTTTAATTTAGTATTTAACATTTTTATTAATTTTAAATTTTGTTTAACTTCACTTTCATTTAATTCAGAAAAATCTTTTAATATTTGAATTGAAGTAACTTTATCTAAGTAATATTCTTTTATATATAGTACTTTACATAATTTCATTAAATCATTAGTAAAATTTTCTTTATTTATATGAGTTTTTATTAATTTACCTATTAAATTAATTCTTTTTTCTAACTTAATATCTATAGTTTCTTTTGGCTTTAAATTATTTAATGGATATAAATAATCTATTTTATTTTTTAATTCTTGAGAATTAGGGTAGCTTTCCTTAATAACAAATTTATATTCATTATTAATTATTCCAAATAAAGATAACAAAAAGATCATACATTGCATTTTGCTATGACATTCTTCATAATAAAAATCAGGTTCTTCTTCAAAAAAAGCTTTATATAATTCTATTAAATAATTAGTATCATTAGAAATATCTAATTCTATATCATTTAAGCTATCAATATATTCAATAAAACTATTTATATTATTTTTTATCTCAATAAGTGATTGAAAATCTAATATATTATTATCTTTATCTTTAAAAGAAAAAGATATATTAGAATCATTATATTTAATTGAATATATAATTTTATCAAAAACTACTTTCTCATAATAAACTAATTTTTTTTCACTATATTTTATAGTTTCTGCATATATTGGACAATGATATGATATAAGAAGTATTGATTCTTGATAGTCTTTTAATATATGTCTTATTATTGCAATATTTTTTTTCATATCTTTATATTTTCGGCTTTTTTGATAAGGTATTAATCTTTTTATATTATTAGAATTATTAGTATCTAATCCAACAAATTTTATTCTAAATGATTCTTCATTTATTTTAAATGTTTTATCATAATTTATTTTTTCCATATAGATTCCTCTGATAGTTTGTTATTATAAGTTATTTAATTTTGAATGTCAATTTGTTATAATATATTTAATAAAAGAGGTATATATGAAAAAAATTATTTTAATTTTAATATTTATAATAGTTTTATTATTATTAGATAATATACAAGCTCTTTTATTTAATAATAGTCCAATAATTAAAATAAGAACTTATTTAGATAATAATAGTTATGTAGATAAAGGGTTATTTGTAAATACTTACTATTGTTATAATAGTGATTCAGCATCAAATATTAAAGGTACTAAATATGAATGTGTTAAAGAAAGAGAAATTGATAATATGAAAGTAGTTATTAATAATAAAGAATATGATGTTATTTTAGAAGATAATGATACTGTTAATGATTTAATTAAGTTATTACCTTTAAAAGTTAGTATGAATGAATTAAATGGTAATGAATACTATTATTATTTAGATAAAAGTATACGTAGTAATTCTAATAATTATGATATAAAAAAAGGAGATATAATGCTTTATCAAGATAATTGTATAGTTATATTTTATAAAAATGTTAAAACTTCTTATAATTATACTAAGATTGGACATATTAATAATTTATTAGATTATGAAGATGATAAAATTGAAGTTTTATTTAAGTAGGGGGATAAAATGAAAGTAAAAGATAGATTTAATTTATTAAAAAAACAATATAAAGATTATATAGTTTTTATAAGTTCTGGAACATTTATAGATACTTTTTTTACTGATGCAGTATTAGTTAATTATATTATGTCTTATATGATTAATAATGATAAATTAGGTTTTCCTAAAAGTGCAAAAGATAAAGTTATTAAAAAATTAGATGAACTTGAAATAAATTATATTGTATTTGATCAAGATGAAGTTTTAGAAAAGAAGTTTGATACTAATAATTATTATAAAGTATTTTCTGAAGCTCAAAAATATAATTATGAAAAAAATTCTATTAATCTACTTTTAGATAGAATTAAAGTAATAATAGAATCAAGTCAAGATAATTATATTAAAGTAAGAGATTTTATAGATAAGTTTTAAGAGGTAAAAGTATGAAAAGAAATGATTATTTAATATGGGATGAATATTTTATGGCAATAGCTTTATTGTCTTCTAAAAGAAGTAAAGATCCATCTACACAAGTAGGTGCATGTATAGTTAGTAGTGATAATAGAATATTATCGATAGGTTATAATGGAGCACCTAATGGATATGATGATGATATATTTCCTTGGGGAAAAGATGGTAATAAATTAGAAACTAAGTATTTATATGTTGTACATGCAGAAAGAAATGCTATTTTAAATTATCGTGGTATTAAAAAAGATTTTGAAGGTAGCAAAATATATGTTGCATTATTTCCTTGTAATGAATGTGCTAAAGAAATAATTCAATCAGGTATTAAGGAAGTAATTTATTTATCTGATAAACATTCTGATACTGAAGAAACTATCGCTAGTAAGAGATTATTTAATGAATGTGGCGTTAATTATAGACAACTTCCTAAAGAAAATCAAAAAAGTTTAATAATAAATATGAATCAAGATGAAGTATAATTTTTTAAAAGTAAAATAACTTATGAAAATTCTAATTAGTTATTAAATAAAGTAAGTGATATAAAAAAAGAGGCAAAAGAACAAATTGAAAAAATTAAAAATAGTGATTTTAAAATAGAAGAAATTAAATATTATTCTGAAAATCATAAGGTAAGCAATTTGCTTAGAAGTGCATTAATATGCTCAAATGCTATCGGTAGTTTAGATAATAATTCTTTAGATGAACGATCAGAATTATATAAAGAGCTAGATGAAGTTGAAAAATAAATTAATAGAATTAAACCCTTGCTTTAGTGAAGAAACCCTTAATAATATGATTTGCACTTATAAACGAGGTTATATAATCTATCCAATGGATATTATTGTTATTGATGATGCAGTATTTCATAAAGAAGCAGTACTTGATGATTTTAGTAGTATTCACGAAATTAGAACATTTATGTTTGAAGGCATGAGACCTTATTATAGTATTTCAGAGATTGATTTTATTGTATATGAATCTGATATTTTCTCATCCGAAGAGGGATTATCTATAGAAGATAAAATATATACTTCTAGGTTTATAAGCGATTGTATTAATTCAATATATGGTGAAAATATTACAAAACCAAAATATGAACTTAACTCTGATACTATCTTTTATGGATACGATGGACTTGTTTTCAATAAAATTACAGGAATAGCAGTTTATGTTAATATGAATTTCGTTGATATAGGAAGAAGTGTAAAAGATAAAAAAGAATGTGATATTAAACTATGTATTCAAAATGAAGATGAAATAATATTATATTATATTCACCAATCTTTTAAAGATAATAAACCAATATGGACTATAGTAAAAACAAATAATGAAGTTTGGAGACTAAATGATGAAGTTTTAAAATTAGAAAATAATAATGTCACATATAAATTAAAACCAGAAAAGTAGCAAAAGAAGAAATAATAACTTCTTTTTTTTATTAATAAAAATTGATATAATATGATTGAGATGATTTTATGAAGAGAAATGAAGTAAAATATGAAGAATTGTCTCCTATGATGCAACAATATTTAGATATAAAACGTGATTACGAAGATGTTTTGTTGTTTTATAGAATAGGGGATTTTTATGAGTTGTTTTTTGAAGATGGAGAAATTGCAAGTAGGGAATTAGAGTTAACTTTAACAGGTAAAAATGCTGGATTAAAAGAAAGAGTTCCTATGTGTGGAGTTCCTCATCATTCTGCAAAATCATATATAGAAAAATTAGTAAATAAATCATATAAAGTAGCGATAGTAGAACAATTAGAAGATCCTAAAACTACTAAGGGTATGGTAAAAAGAGGAGTTACTCAAGTTTTTAGTAAAGGTACGTTAGTTGATTTAGAATATTTAGATAGTAAAGATACTAATTATATAGGAAGTATATTAGATTTTAATTATGAATATATAATTACTTATGCTGATATATCTACAGGTAATTTATATAGTGAAGCTTTAATACATGATAATGATAAACTTATTAATGAAATATTAAATTTAAATTTAAAAGAAGTTTTAATTAAAAATGATTTTGATTTAGCTTTATTAAATGTTTTAAAAAATGACTATAATATTAATATAACTATAACAGATTCTTATTTATATAATAAGTATGAAAATTGTTATAAAAATATAATTGATGAAAAAGTAAAAGATGGTATTAGACATTTATTTTATTATTTATCTGTAGTTGAATTAAATGATTTAGATCATATGGATGAAGTAGAGATAATAAAAAAAGATAATTATCTTAATTTAGATATTCATACTATAAGAAATCTTGAATTATTTGAAACTTTAAGATTAAAAGAAAGACAATATTCTCTTATTTGGCTTTTAGATAAAACTAAAACTGCAATGGGTTCTAGAACTTTAAAGAATATGTTAATGCATCCATTAAAAGATATAGATTTAATTAATGAAAGATTAGATATTGTAGAGAAGTTAAATAATGAATTTTTATTAAGAAGTGAATTAAGAGATAACCTATATGAAGTTTATGACTTGGAAAGACTTTGTGGTAAAGTAATATGTGGTTCTTTAAATGCTAGAGATGTTTTACAAATTAAAAAGTCTCTTAAAGTTTTACCTAATATAAAAAATATTATAGAGAAATTAGGTTTAAATTATAAAATAGAGTGTCATAATGAATTATATGATTTATTAGAAAAAAGTATATTTGAAGATCCTCCTATTACTTTAAAAGATGGGGATTTGATTAAAGAAGGATATAATTTAGAATTAGATGAATTAAAAAAACTTCGTAGTGGTGGTAAAGAGTTTATTAGTTCTTTAGAACAAACAGAAAGAGAAAATACAGGAATTAATAATTTAAAGGTTGGTTATAATAAAGTATTTGGATATTATATTGAAGTTAGCAAGGGACAAATAGATAAAATAAAAGATGAATTTGGTTGGGAAAGAAGACAAACTTTAACTAATGCTGAAAGGTTTATTACACCACTTTTAAAAGAAAAAGAAGCTTTAGTTTTAAATGCTGAAGAAAGAATAATAGAATTAGAATATAATTTGTTTATAGATGTAAAAAATGAAATAAAAAAGGAAATAACTTCATTAAAGAAAACAGCATATATTTTAAGTCTTTTAGATACATATGCTTCTTTATCTATAGTTAGTGAAGAATATAAATTAGTAAGACCTAAAATTATTGATGAAAGAAAAATAAATATAGTTGATGGATTTCATCCTGTTGTAGAATATGTTAGCAAGAAAGAATATGTTAAAAATGACATTATTATGGATGAATTTACTAATACTCTTTTAATAACAGGTCCAAATATGAGTGGTAAATCTACTTATATGAGACAACTTGCTATTACAATTATATTAGCTCAAATAGGTTCGTTTGTACCTGCTAGCAAGGCAATGCTTCCTATATTTGATTCTATTTTTACAAGAATAGGTGCAAGTGATGATTTAGTTGGTGGTGAATCAACATTTATGGTTGAAATGTTGGAAGCCAAAAATGCTATATGTAATGCTACAGAAAATAGTTTAATATTATTTGATGAATTAGGTAGGGGAACTTCTACTTATGATGGTTTAAGTATTGCTCAAGCTATATTAGAGTATGTTGATAGCAATATAAAATGTAAAACATTATTTTCAACTCATTATCATGAATTAACTAGTTTAGAAAATGAGTTTAAAACTATAAAAAATGTACATGTAGAAGCTGTAGATAATAATGGAGTAGTAACTTTTTTACATAAAGTTAAACCTGGTTTTACTGATAAAAGTTATGGAATACATGTTGCATCATTAGCAAATATGCCTGAATCTATTATAAAAAGAGCAAATGATATATTAAGTGTTTATGAAAATAAAAAAGAAAAAAGACCTGAAAATAAACAAATTACTTTTGAGTTTAAAGAAGAAAAAGATATTCTAAGAGATGAAATAGATAAAATAGATATATTAAATATTACACCAATAGAAGCAATAAATAAGTTATATGAATTAAAACAAATAGCTAAGGATGGTAAATAATTATGGATACATTTTATGAAATAATAAAAGAAGCCAAGGATGGAAGAGTTGAATGTGTTGAATATTATAATTTAGCATTTAATACTATAATTGTTGAAGATGGAATTGATTATAGATATACAAAAAGAGATGATATTTATGTTCCAACATTAATAATTAAAAATAAAAAAGAATTTGAGTCACTATTAAATGAATATACTGAATTAGCATATGAATTCTATGGATTAGATAATGAATTTAAAGGAATGGATGAAAAGTATAGAGTATATTATATTAAAAAAACTTTAATGACTTTTTTATGGACTAATGCAACTTTAGAAGATTTTAATAATCCAAATGAATATATAAAAACGAGAATAAATTTTTTGAAAAATGAAATGCTTCCTACATATGAAGATATTAATTTAGGTAGAAGCGAATTATTAAAAAGTGATATTATTGTAGAAAATAGAAAATCTTCATTCTATTCTGAAGCTCCATATGCTTTAAGGATTACTTTAAATAACGGTGATGAAGCTTATGAATTACCTAGAATATATTATGGAATAGATAAAGATGAAGCTTATATTTATGCAATACAAAATCCTAAAAATGCTAATGAAGAACATAATCAATTCCAAAAATTTATTAAGAGAGCTTTATATAAATTAAATATCGGATTAGATGAAAATGATAATTTTGAAAATTATGATATAGGAAATTTAAAAGATATAACTCCAAGTTTTTTATTAGCAGCGAATATAATTTTTAGTTTATTTGAAAGTAAGAATATAAAAAAAGTAACAGTACCAACAATACTATTAGTTCGTTATAATGCAAAAGAATTAGCGATAGATAAAAGAAAAAATGTTTTATTAAATGAAACAGATGATGAAGAAAAAATAAAAGAAATAAATGATATAATTGATGATGCTAAAAAGAAACATTTAGTATTGCAATCTAATATGACAGAAAAATTAATAAGAACATTTTTAAGATTAAGCCATCACTGTGATGGCATAGGAATACATTGTATTCCTAATGAAATAAATACTTCTTTAGAACTTAATATTGGAGAAACTACTTATATAAATAATCCAATATTAGAAGAAACTCATAATTTAGCTATGGGTAAGAATAAATTTCTTAATTAAAAAAATCAAAGAAAATTTCTTTGGTTTTTATTTGTTTAAGAAATCTAAATCGAAAACTTCATAATCGACATCATTTTTTTCTGCTATTTTTTTTATTTCTTCATTATCTTTTAAAGAGTCTTTATTAATTGTTGATACTTCTAATGATTCTTCTAATCCTTTAGCAGTTAAATCATTATCGTCTATATCTATAGCTTTCATTAATTCTTCAAATGTTGTATCTCCATTTATAACTTTTGTTAATCCATCTTGTAACATTGTTACAGTTCCAGCTCCGTATACTAACTCTCTTAATTCATCTTTTTTAATATTATTAGTTATTGCATCTCTAATATCTTGATTTAAAAGTAGTACTTCATGAATTGGAATACGTCCTTGATATCCGTTGTGACATTTATCACAACCTTTAGCTTCATATATTTCGTTAATATCTAAGTTTAAACTATTTTTAAATACTTCTTTTTCATATGGTGTAGTAGGTCTAGTTCCTCTACAATTAGGACATAATTTCTTTGTAAGTTTTTGACTTATAATTCCTGTCAATGCAGTACCTAATAAATATCTTTCAATACTCATATCTAATAATCTTTCAATTGTATTTAAAGCACTATTGGTATGTATTGTTGATAAAACTAAATGTCCTGTAATTGAGGCTCTAACAGCTATTTTTGCAGTTTCATCATCTCTTATTTCTCCGATCATTATAATATCGGGGTCTTGACGAAGGATACTTCTTAAACTTGCTGCAAATGTAAGTCCTATATCACTAATTACTTGTACTTGATTTATACCAGGAATATTCATTTCTATCGGATCTTCTACAGTAATAATATTTCTATCGATTGTATTTAATTTTTGTAGTATTGAGTATACTGTTGTTGATTTACCACTACCTGTTGCACCTGTAACTAATATTATTCCGTTTGGTTCACTAATCATTTTGTTTAATTTTTTTAAGTTTGTTTCACTAAAACCAAGTGTTTCTAATCCTTGACTACTCATTGTATAATCCAAAATACGTATTACAATATTTTCTCCCATATTTGTAGGTAGAGAACTAACACGTAAATCTACATCTTTATCTTGTATTTTTTGTTTTATTGCACCATCTTGTGGTATTCTACTTTCAGTAATATTCATACCTGCTAGAATTTTTATTCTTGTTATCATATTCTTTTTTACATAATCAGGAACTTCAGTATAATTTCTTAATTCGCCATCTACACGTATTCTTACTATTATTCCTGATTCAGCAGGGTTAAAGTGTATATCACTTGCTTTATTATCTATTGAATCTATTATTATATTATTAACTATATCAGTTATTGCAACGTTATTATAATCATACGTTTTCATAAAAGTTTGAGTGGTATTATTTACAGTATTAGTTTCTTTTATACTAGATAAAATATCACTATAAACGTTATCAGTATCACTATTCATTTTAACCACTCCTTATTCTTTTATAATTATATAATACTTTTTCATTAAACTCAATAATAATATTTTGTAAAATTATATCGTCTTTTTTATTTTACAATTGATAAAAGAAAAAAAGTATAGTAAACTATATATAGTAAGGTGATTATATGTTAGATACTATTAAAAGACAAAAGTTGTTTTTCTTTTCTTTAGCCGGTATTGCAGTAGTATCATTAATATTGATGACTTCTTTTGCATATCAATCAACTAGAGTAGATTATGATGATAAATCTAACACTTCTTTAAAAGTTGATTCAGGAGTATTAGATGTTTTATTTAAATCTACAGAATATATAAATAATTTAAATATGCCTTTATCAAAAGATTATACTAATTCTGGCTATTCTGAGTTTACAATAGATAATTCAAATAGTACATCAGATGTAGCTTTTTATATAGAATTGATAGAATTAGATTATATGGAAAGTTTAAAAACTGAAGATTTTAAATATACTTTAACTGAAGTAGTTAATGGTATAGAAAAAGTAGTAGGTGAAGGAGATTTCTCTTATCTTTCTGGAGATTCTATTAGGCTTTTATTTGGAGATTCTAATTATTTAAATATAAATAAAAGTGAAATAAAAAAATATAGATTATATTTATGGTTAAAAGAAACTGAATTTAATCAAAACGATTTAGAAAATGCTTATTTTAAAGGTAAAATAAAAATTACTTCTGTATTTAAAAGTGATGTTTATGAGAATACTTTAAAACATAATATAATTGCAAATGCTACTAATAATGAAAATCCTTTGTATGCTACTTTAAAAGATAGTTCAACAGTTTCATTATTGGGTGATACTTCTAATGTAAGTGAGTTAGTAAAAGTAGATGGTGATAGTGAACCTGCTTATTATTTTAGAGGTAATGTAGAAAATAACTATGTTAATTTTGCTAATATGTGTTTTAGAGTTGTTAAATTAGAATCTGATGGAAGTATAAAGTTAGTTTTACAAAGTAAAGATAATACTTGTGAAAATATAGTAAGTGATTATGTTGTTAGTGAAGATACTTTTGGATACGTTTCATTAGATGGTAAAACTATAGCAAATGTAGAGAATATTAGAGAAGTTTTAACTAATTTTGAAAATAAACTTGGAAATAATGTCACTAAATTAAAAAATGGTAGTTGGTGTTATAATAGTGAATCTTATAAAGATGAATTAGGTAATACTAATGAAAGTACTATTGGTGATAATGAAGCTTTATATTATGAAGATTATGTTAATTTAAATAAAAATATTGTTAAAAATAATTGTTCTAATAGTTTAGATGGTTATGCTAGTTTATTAACTTTAGAAGATGTTTTATTAGCTGGTGTAAGTACTAATGCTAGCAAGAGTTATTTGGATGGTAATGCTAATTATTTATTATTAAGTAAGGCATTTTATAAAAATGGTGTTGATTATACTTATATAGTTAAGAATAATAAAATAGATACTTTAAGTGTTATGGAAATTGGTAATTATAGACCTGTTATAAGATTAATTAATGGTATACAAATAAGTAGTGGTAATGGAACAATTGAAGAACCATATGTAGTAGATTAAGAGGTTAATATGAGAAAAAAAGTAAACAATAAAGTAAAATTAGGTTCTGGATTTATGGCAGCATTTTTGCTTACTACTGCAGCAGCTCATTTAGCTGGTGGTAAGACACAAGAAGAAATTCCAAGATATGGTAATGTTGTTACATATGAATACTATAATTATGGTAGTTTTGAAGAAGAATGCAATGATAAAGAATCTAAGATATCTAAAGTTTTATTTGATTTAAATCAAAAGGGTTGGACTAATGAAGTACTTGGTGTACAAGATTATTTAAATGATATTGCAAGTATTAGAGCTGAGTTAGAAAATCCTGGATATTATTATGATAAAGATACTATTGAAGGATATAAGTTTAGAGTAAGAAAAGATTATAGCACTATAATGGATATTTTAGAGAAAAAGATGCGTGAAAATATATTTGTAGAAGTAGATCAAATATATCCTGGTGATAATTTATTAGAGAAGCTTGTATATGAAGAAAGCAATATTAATTTTACTCTTGATGATTTAGCAAATAAAGATAAAGCTACTTATGATTCAGTTATGAAAGATATAAAAAATAAATTAAAAGAGTATAAAAATATAAAGTCTCAAATAAAAAAAGATGGAATATCTAATAAAGAAGATAAATTTGAATTACAAAATATGTATACTTTATTAAAATTAATAGAAAATGATTTAAAAAATCATGATGTAGAACTATTTGTTTCAGAAGAAGTTAAGAAATTTAATTAAAAGTAAAAAGCTAATTTTTGCTTTTTTTATATATTTTTTCTTCATAATTTGATATAATTTATTTGGTGATATTATGGAAAAAAATGCAAATACAAAACAAGAAAAAGATAATGACACTAATAATAAATTATGGAGTGCAGTTCATGGAGCAATGCCATATATAATAATAGTGCTTGTTGTTGTTGTTATAAGAACATATATCATAACTCCTATTAAAGTAAATGGTACAAGTATGGTAGATACTTTACAAAATGGCGATACTATGATTTTAAATAAAATTAGCAAGAGATTTAAAGATATAAAAAGATTTCAAATAGTGGTTATATCTACTGATGATTCATATTTAATAAAAAGAGTAATAGGTTTACCTGGTGAAACTATAAAATATAAAGATGGTAGACTATATATAAATGGAAAAGAAACAAAAGATCCTTATTATAAAAATGAAAATACTAAAGATTTTGATGAAGTTAAAATAGATGATGATAGTTATTTCGTATTGGGAGATAATAGAGCGATTTCTATAGATAGTAGAGTTATTGGAACTATTAATAAAAAGAATATAATAGGAACAACTAGATTAGTAATTTTCCCATTCAGTGATTTTGGTTTTGTTGAATAGCTAATAGATATTTTCTATTAGTTATTTTAAGTATAGTTTAATTTGTGTTATAATTATTATAGATATTTACTATATAAGGAGGTAGTGTAAGCTTAGTGAAAAATATAGGTATAGTTAGTTACAATATACATTGTAATTTTACAAATTATGGTTCTGCTTTACAATCATGGGCGTTATCTAAAGCTATTGAGAAGGTAACAGACGATTGTCGAGCTGTATTAATAGATTATTGTCCTTTAGCTTTAAAAGATAAAAATCCTTTAAATCCGATAGAAAATATGTGGGATACTGATTCTGAATTAAGGAGGATGTGTGAAAGTAATCTTTCTGCTATTAAAGAAAATTATTATAAGTTTGATAAATTTTATACTAATAAATTTAATAGAACTAAAAAAGAATATGATCATAATAATTTTAATGAAATTATAGAAGATGAAAATATTAGTGGATTTGTATGTGGTAGTGATACTATATTTTGTGTTGATGAATTTGGTATTGATGATGGTTTTTTTGCTAATTATGATTGTATGAAAAATGGATATAGTGTTTCCTATGCCGCTAGTTTTGGTGATTGTACTTTTAATGATGAAATATATAAAAAGATAGATGAAAGATTAAAGAACTTTAAGTTTATTGGTTTAAGAGAAACAACTATGTTATCTTATATTGAAAAAAAAGTTTCAGTACCTGTTAAACGTGTAATTGATCCCACTCTTTTATTAACACAAAAAGATTATGAAGAAATTATAGATAAAAATAAAGAAAGTGAACCTTATTTACTTTTATATTCTAGAAGAAAAAATGATACAATGGATTCTTTTGCAAAAACAAAAGCAAAAGAAATGAATTTGAATGTTATCGAAATAAGCATTAGCAATGCTAATGCAGATATTCATAAAATATTTTATGAAGCAGGAGCAGAAGAATTTTTATCTTTAGTTAAAAATGCCTCATATATAGTAACTAATTCTTATCATGGAATGATTTTTAGTATTCAATTTAGAAAAGAATTTGTTATATTTTCTAGAGAACAATGCAATACAAAAATATCAGAGTTATTAGAAATGAGTGGATTATCAGATAGATTATTAAAAGATGGTAATGAATCATTTAAAGATATTGATTATGATAAAGTTCACAGTATTATAGAAAGAGAAAGAAAAGAATCTTTAGAATTTTTAAAAATGGAATTAAATAGTTGTAAGTAAGGTGATTTTATGTCTGGATATTTAGATAGCAACGATAAAACCGAGTGTTTCGGATGTGAAGCTTGTGGTCAAATTTGTCCTAAGAAAGCGATTACTTTTAAGATAGATAAAGAAGGATTTAGATATCCTGAAATTGACGCAAAAAAATGTATTAATTGTGGCTTATGTAGAAGAGTATGTCCAAAAGCATTTATGCCTAGTAAAAATGGTAATATATTAGCTTATGGCGGCTATCACAAAGATTTAACTATTAGGAAAAAGAGTACTTCTGGAGGGGCTTTTAGTGCTATTGTAGATAGTTTTTGTAAGAAAAATTATGTTATTTTTGGAGCAACTACTAATAAAACGGAAGTATATCATACTTTTATTACTGATAAAAATAAATTAGATTTATTTCGTAAATCTAAATATTCTCAGAGTATAATAGGTGATTCTTATATTAAAGTAAGAGAGTTTTTAAATAGTGGTAAAAATGTATTATTTTCTGGGACACCATGTCAAATAGCAGGATTATTAAATTTTTTAAAAGGTACTAATATAGATAATCTTTTAACTGTTGAAGTAATTTGTGAAGGTGTACCAAGTCCTAATTATATAGAAAAGATGAATAATTATTATAAAGAAAAGTATAATTCATCTATTAAATCTATTGATTATAGATATAAAGAAATTAATAATAAGAAATCTAGCAAATGGGATTTCCAAGTTATGAATATTGTTTTAGATAATGGTAAATCAATTGTTAAAGATCGTTGGTTTAATCCTTTTTGGCAAATATGGTTAAATCATTTAATGTCAAGGCCATCATGTTATAAATGTCCTTTTACAACTAAAGAAAGATGTGCTGATATAACATTGGGAGATTTATGGGGTGTACATTTATATTGTCCAGAATTATATGCTAATAATAGTGGATGTTCTTTAATTTTGTGTAATACTTTAAAAGGTAAAAATGTATTAAAAGGTGCTTATTCTTATTTAAATGGTCATGTTTTAGATTTTGATGAAGCTTTAAAATATCAAAGCCCTTTAAGAAAACATATAGATTATAATAAAGATAGAGATAAATTTATTAAAGATTTATCTAATGATAATATTGGTTATAAAGAACTTATTAAAAAGTGGTATAAATTACCTACATTGAAATTACTTTATTCTAAGTATATTTGGGGTAATAGACAAAAAGTATTTGTATGGAATTTAAAAAATGGAGGAAAAGATGAAAGAAATGATTAATTTTACAGTTGGACCTGTTCAAGCTAATGAAGATGTATTAAAAGTAGGAGGAGAACAAGTTCCATATTTTAGAACTGAAGAATTTTCTAATGTTATGTTTGAAAATGAAAGATTAGTTAAAAAGTTTGCTAAAGCAAGTGATGATAGTAAGGTAGTATTTTTAACAGGATCAGGAACTGCTGCTATGGAAGCTTCTATTATAAATACATTAAATAATAATGATAAAGCTTTAATTGTAAATGGTGGTAGTTTTGGCCAGCGTTTTATAGATTTATGTCAAATATATGAAAATCCTTATGATGAAATAAAGCTTTCTGTAGGAGAAACTTTAACAAAAGAAATATTAGATAAATATAACGCATTAGATTATACAACATTTATTGTAAATATACATGAAACATCAACAGGAGTTCATTATGATTTAGATTTAATTAGAGATTTTTGTAATAAAAATGATTTATTTTTAATTGTAGATGCTATAAGTTCTTTTTTAGCAGATCCAATTGATATGCAAAATTCAAAAATAGATATAATGATTACAAGCTCTCAAAAGTCTTTAGCATGCCCTCCAGGTATTTCTATATTAGTGCTATCTTCAAGGGCAGTTAATAAAGTATATAATGCAAATGTTAAGGGATTATATTTTAATTTGAAAATAGCTTTAGAAAACGCAAAAAGAGGTCAAACTCCTTTTACACCTGCTGTAGGTATTTTAAGACAGATAAATACTAGATTAAAATCAATAGATGAAAATGGTGGGGTAGAAAGTGAAATAAAAAACGTAGAATCTTTAGCACTTTATTTTAGAAATAATATAAAAGATTTACCATTTAAGTTAGTAACTTCTTCACCATCTAATGCAATAACTGCATTAATGACACTTACTGCAAGTGCAAACGATATTTTCTTAGAATTAAAAGATCATTATAATATTTGGGTTTGTCCTAATGGAGGAGAATTAAAAGATAAAGTATTTAGAGTTGGTCATATAGGTCATTTAACTAAAAATGATTTTGATAAATTGATAGATGCTTTTAAAGATATGCAAAAACGCGGATTAATATAGGAGGAACTATGAAGAAAGTAATTACATATGGCACTTTTGATTTGTTACACTATGGGCATCTAAGATTATTAGAACGTGCTAAAGAGCTAGGAGATTATTTAATAGTTGGCGTTACTTCTGATGATTTTGATAAACAAAGAGGAAAAATAAATGTTAAACAACCTTTAATGGAACGATTACAAAATGTTAAAGAAACAGGATTAGCTGATGAAATTATAATAGAAGAATATGAAGGACAAAAAATAGATGATATTATTAAATATGGTGTTGATGTTTTTGTATTAGGTTCTGATTGGGTTGGCAAATTTGATTATTTAAAAGAATACTGTGAAGTAATATATTTACCTAGAACTGAAGGTGTTTCAAGTACTGAGTTAAGAAATAATGATAGAAAGCTAAAATTAGGTTTAGTAGGTGAAGATATTTACTTAAAAAAGATATATAATGAAAGTTTTTATGTTAATGGTATTAAAGTTACTGCAATATGTTCTAACGAATTTGATGAATCAGATGATACATTTAAAGATATAGAAATAAAAACTAATGATTTTGATAAATTATTAGATAATGTAGATGCTTTATATTTAATTTCAAATCCTAAAAATCATTATGATCAAATAAAAAAAGCTTTGCTTAAACATAAAAGTGTTTTATGTGAATCTCCTATAACTTTAGATGAAAAAGAGTGTAAAGAGTTATTTTTATTAGCAAATAAAAATAAATGTGTTTTAATGGAATCTATAAAAACTGCATATTCTACAGCATATTTAAGATTGTTATTGTTACTAAAAAGTGGTGTTATTGGTAATATTGTATCAGTTGAATCTACTTGTACTAGTTTAAAAGATTATATGTATTTTCAAAAAAAAGATTTAAACGTCGAATTTAATAGTATTTGTGCATGGGGTCCAACTGCAATGCTTCCTATTTTTCAAATTTTAGGTACTAATTATAAATCTTTATCTATAAAGTCATTATTTATTGATAAAGAAAAGAAATTTGATGCTTTTTCTAAAATAGATTTTTTATTTGATAATGCAGTTGGTTCTGTTAAAGTCGCTAAAGGTATAAAATCAGAAGGTGAATTAATAGTTTCTGGTACAAAAGGTTATTTAATAGTGCCTTCTCCTTGGTGGATCACTGATTATTTTGAAGTAAGATATGAAAATCAAAATAATAACAAAAGATACTTTTATCAACTTGAAGGAGAAGGATTTAGACATGAATTAGTTGAATTTGTAAAAAGAGTTAAACAACAATATAAAAATACAAACATATCTGAAGAAGTATCTTTAAATATTGCAAAAGTTATGCATGAATTTTATTCAGATAACGTTTCTGAAATTCAAAATAGTTATAAAAATTAGCAATTATTGAGGCATATAATGGATAAATATATAATTGTCACAACATTATGTGATAAAGAAGAAATATCAAATAAAATAATAGATACATTACTTGAAAAAAGATTAATATCTGGAAGTCAAGTTACTAAGGTTCACTCTAAATATTGGTGGAATAATAAAGTAGAAGAATGTGATGAATTTAAATTAGAGTTTAGAACAAAAGAAAGTCTATTTAATGAATTAGAAAATGAAATAAAAAAAATACATAATTATGAAGTAGAAGAAATTTCAAGTATTGAAATAAAAAATGCAAATAAAGAATTTTTATATTGGATAGATAATTCTTTAAAGTAATTTTAAATTATAACTAAAGGGGGAATAAATATGAATGAAAATAAAAAATTAGAAACAATTTCAAATCTTTTTGAAGGAAAAGAAATAAGAAGTATATGGGATAGCAAGAAAGAAGAATATTTCTTTAGTGTTGTTGACGTTATAAATGCATTGACAGAAAGTAGTGATGCAAGAAAATATTGGTCTGTATTAAAATTAAGATTGAAAAAAGAAGGTTCTGAGTTGACTACAAATTGTAGTCAACTGAAATTAAAAGCAAAAGACGGCAAATTTTATAATACAGATGTATTAGATACTAAGGGGATTCTAAGATTAATCGAATCTGTTCCATCAAATAAAGCAGAACCATTTAAACTTTGGCTTGCAAATTTAGGTAGTGAAAGAATTGATGAAGTATTTGATCCAGAAATTGCAGTTAATAGAGCAGTAGAATATTATCGTAAAAAAGGATATAATGATGAATGGATAAAAGCGAGGTTAAATGGGATTGTAGATCGATTTAAACTAACCGATATATGGAAAGAAGGAGGAATTACTAAACCTTTAGAATATGCACTTTTAACTAATGAAATATATAAAGGATGGTCTAATATGACTGCTTCTGAATATAAAAAATTAAAAGGTCTTAGAAAAGAATCTTTAAGAGATAATATGACTGATATTGAAGTTGCTTTAACAAATATTGGTGAAATAGCAGCAAGGGATATTGCAAAAGAAGAACATCCTAAAGGATTAAAAGAAAATTTAAATGTTGCCAAACGTGGTGGAGGAGTAGCTAAGGGAGCAAAGGATTTATACGAAAAAGAAACTAAAAAATCGGCTATATCTCAAAGTAATAGTTTAAATTATAAATATATAGATGAAAATTTAATAGAAGAAAAGAATAAAAATGAGATTTGATTGATAGGATAGTGATATAAATGAATGAAAATAAAGCAAACATCAACTATTTTCCAGGTCATATGCAAAAAACAAGAAGACAAATACAAGAATTATTACCTTTAATTGATGTTGTTTATGAAGTAATTGATTCTAGAATACCAAGTTCTAGTAAAATACACGATATAGATACGTTACTTAAAAATAAACCAAGAGTTTTAATAATGAGTAAGTATGATTTATGTGATACAAAAATTACTGATAAATGGTGTGATTTTTATAAAGATAAAGGATATAGTGTTGTTAAAGCTAATTTAAATACTAATGATGCTATTCAAAAAATTATAAATATTACTAATGAGTTAGTTTTAAATACTAATATGAAAAGGGAAAATTTAGGTCTAAAAAGTAAGCAAATAAAGGTTTTAGTAGTTGGTATACCAAATGTAGGTAAAAGTACTTTAATTAATAAAATGGCAGGTAAAAAGGTGGCTAACGTTGGTAATAATCCAGGAGTTACTAAAAACTTGGTATGGTTAAAAACTAATAGTAATATTTTACTTTTAGATACACCTGGTATATTATGGCCAAAATTTGATAATCAAGAAGTTGCACTTAATTTAGCAAGTATGACTGCTATTAAAAGTGAAGTTTTAGATAAAGATAGTATTGCAGTTCATATATTAGAAAAATTATATAATTATTATCCTGATTTATTAAAATTAAGATATAATATAGATGATATTTCTTCTATAGAGGAAGTATATGATATTATCGGCAAAAAGATAGGTGCAATAAGTGGTGGAGAAACAGATTATACTAGAGTTAGTGATTATATATTAAATGATATAAAAAGTGAACGAATAAAAAATATTACATTTGATAGGATTGATATAAATGAATAGATTAAATGATGCCTCTAAAAGGGAAATAAGTAAAATTTTAAATATTGATTATTTTTTTGATGATAAAACTAAAACATTATTTTTTGATGTTTTAGAAAAATATATGGAAAAGAAACGTAAAACTATAGGAGTTTTATTAAAAGATTTAGATACAACTATTAATTTTTTTAATTTAATTAATTATGATAAAGAAAGAGTAGCTTATATAATATTAAGAAATCCATCTATACTTCATTCTAATAAGAATGATTTATATTTGAAATATTTAATACTTGATATTTTAGGTTATGATAATGATGTTAGTTTAAGAGATAAAATATTTATATCTAAGCCAAAAGATTATTTAATAGGAGTTAATTTATTATATGCAAGAATGTGTTTTTTATCTAAATTAAGTAGTGAAAAAAATATAAATTTATTAGATGAAACTAATTTATTAAAACTTACTAATGAAGATTTTTTTATAAGATATGGTATAACAAAAGAAGAGTTAATTTCTAACTATCCATTAACTGAAAGTGGTATTTCATATATTTATTCATTACCAGGTAATTCAATTTTTAATAAAAAACCTTATATGGGGCAACGTAATGCATAATATGTTAGAATATGAAAATAATCTTTATAAAGATAATATAAATTTAATAGCAGGTGTAGATGAAGTTGGAAGAGGACCTCTTATAGGACCTGTTGTAGCGGCAGCAGTTATATTGCCTAAAGGCCTAATAATTGAAGGCCTTACTGATTCAAAAAAATTAAGTGAAAAGAAAAGAAATTATTATTATGATATAATAAAAAAGAATGCTATTGCAATAGGTATAGGAGTAATTTCTGAAGATATAATAGATGATGTAAATATATATGAAGCTACTAAATTAGCAATGAATAATGCAATAAATAATTTAAAAGTTAAACCAGAACATATTTTAATTGATGCAATGAAATTAAATTTAGATATTCCATCAACAAGTATAATAAAAGGTGATGCTTTAAGTGAATCAATTGCAGCAGCAAGCGTAATCGCTAAAGTTACTAGAGATAGTATGATGTATGAATTGGATAAAAAATATCCTTTATATGGTTTTAAAAATCATAAAGGCTATCCAACTAAAGCACATATAGAAGCTATAAAAAAATATGGTTTAATTGAAGGATATAGGAAGACTTTTTCTCCTATTAAAGAAATGGTAAAGGAAGATTAATATGGGATTATTTGATAGATTTAAGAAAGTTTTTAAAAAAGAAGAAAAAGAAAATTTAGATTCATATGATAAAGGTTTAGAAAAAACTAGAAAAGAATTTGTTAGTGAACTTAATTTATTGGGAATTAAATATAGAAAAGTATCTGATGAATATTTTGATGAATTAGAAAGTTTATTAATTAAGGCAGATATTGGAGTTAAAACTGTATTTGATTTCTTAGAAAGATTAAAAAAACGTGTAAAGAAAGAAAATATAACTGATACAGAAAATTTAAAAGAAGTTATTGTTGATGAGTTATTTTTAATTTATGTTACAGGAGAAAATTTATCTGATAAAATTAAAATTAATCCAGATGGACCTACTATACTTTTATTTGTAGGTGTAAATGGAGTAGGTAAAACTACTACAATTGGAAAACTTGCAAATAAGTATAAAAAAGAAGGAAAAAGTGTAATGCTAATAGCAGGTGATACTTTTAGAGCAGGAGCTACTGAACAGTTAAAAGAATGGGCTGAAAAAACTGATTCAATGTTTTTTGGAAAAGAAAATATTGATCCTGCTGGAGTTATATATGAAGGCTTAGAAATAGCTACTAAAAATAACGTTGATATAGTTTTAGTTGATACTGCGGGTAGATTACAAAATAAAGTTAATTTAATGAATGAATTAGAAAAAATTAATAAAGTTATTGGTAAATTTATTCCAGATGCTCCACATGAAACTCTTTTAATTATTGATGCTCAAACAGGTCAAAATGGTATTTTACAAGCTGAAAGTTTTAAAGAAATAACAAATATCACAGGTATTGTATTAACTAAATTAGATGGAACTGCTAAAGGTGGTATTGTACTTGCAATAAAGGAAAGCGTTGGAATACCTGTTAAATTTGTAGGCTTAGGAGAAGGCGTTGATGATCTTAAATCATTTGATATTGAAGAATATATATATGGTTTATTTAAGGATATGATGTAATGGAAGAAAGATTATATATTATTAATTTATATGAATATTATGGTGAATTATTAACTCTTAAACAAAGAGAGTATTTTGAAGATTATTATTTTGATAATTTATCTATTAATGAGATAGCGGATAATGATAATGTAAGTAAAAATGCTATTAGTAAACAATTAAAAATAATAAAAGATAAGTTAAATTATTATGAAGATATATTAAATTTATATAAAAATAAAGCTAAAATTAATGAAATTATTAAAGATATTGATCCTAAATTAATTGATAAAATAAATGAATTAATATAGTAACGAAAAAAACGTTACTTTTAATTTGACTTAATAATAGATTTATGGTATTATCTTTAGCTATCGGGGGTAATTTTTTATGTTAAAGAGTATGAATGAAATTATTAAAAATGGAAGAAAAAATGAGTTTGATAATTCATATGAAGTAAAAAAATATATAGAATATGTAGAAAAAGATGATGAAGAATTAGGATTCTTATATGATGATGAGGAACGTATTGTAGATAGTGGTGTATTTAAAGCTTTAATGGCTTTTGTTGTAAGCTTTATTTTAGCTTTTATACTAGGTGGAGTGATAAACGGATTTGTTGGTTTTGCAAGTGTTGTAAAGTTTATTTTTCTAAAGAATTGGATATTTGGTGGTATTTTTATAACTTCAATTATTAGTTCAATGATTGCAATAATAAGAGATTTAGTTGTTTTTAAAGATGAAGAAACTTATTATAAATTTAAATCTAAGAGTTTAAATAAAATTTATAATAAATTAAGAAGTAAAGAACTAAGAAGAGGAGTAGATTTAGAAAAAGAAATTAATGATCCAAGAAGAAAAATTATTAAAAAAACTACTGTTAGTAAACCTCAAAATAATAGAGTAACAAATGTAAAAAAAGAAACACCAAAAATGTATTCTCAAGAAGAATTAGATAATCTTTTAAATGCAATTGGTTCTTTAAGTGAAAGTGATATAGCTAATTTATTTGCACAAACTAATGAAACTTCAGGACCTGTATTAAAAAAGACTTATAATGGCTAATTTTGACAAAATATAAAAAATATGATAGAATTTGACGTATATTAAAAGAGTTGTAGAAATACAACTTTTATTTATTAAAAAAGGGGAATTACCAATGGAAAGAATTACTAAAGCTGTTATTCCAATTGGAGGTTTTGGTACTAGATTATTGCCTATTACAAAGGCTATACCTAAAGAAATGCTTCCAATAGTAGATAAACCTGTTATTCAATATATCATAGAAGAGTTAGCTCGTAGTGGTATAGAAGATGTATATATGGTTATATCAAAGGAAAAAGAATCTATTATTAATTATTTTTCTAGAAATAAAAGATTAGAGAATAAATTAAATGATTCTAATATAGAAACTTATAATGAAGTAATAGATTTAACTAAAATTATAAAAATTCATTTTATATTAGATAAAGACCAAGAAGGTTGCGCTAAAGCTATATTAAAAGCTAAAAAATATTTAAAAAACGAAAGTGCATTTGCAATTGTATTAGGTGATGATTTAATAAATAATAGTACTTATCCTGCTTTAAAACAATTAATGGATTTATATTATGAAACTAATCATTCTGTAATAGGTGTACATGAAGTAGATTTAAGCGATGTATATAAATATGGGATAATTGATACTAATGGTATAAAAGAAGTAAATAATGTTATAGAAAAGCCTAATATAAATGAAGCTCCATCTAACTTAGCTATATTAGGTAGATATATTGTTAAAAATGATTTTTTAGATTTAATTAAAAATATTGATATAGGAGTAGGTGGAGAATATCAAATAAGTGATGTTTTAAATCTTTTAGCAGAAAAAAGAGATTTATATTATAAAAAGATAGATGGTAATTATTATGATATAGGTAGTAAAGAAGGATACGTTAATGCTACTGTTTCTTATGCTAAGAGTTCTGATGTTATTGATAATACAAAGTTAGATTTTATTTAAAAGGGGGAAATATTAATGCCAGATTATTTAGAAGAATCTTTAAATTTAATTATAAGTAATATTAAAGATAGTTTAAGTAGTTATGAATTTTATGTAGATTTTTCTGATAAGTTTGAAATTCAAGAATATAAAAATAATATATTAAATTCTTATATTCTTTTAATTCATATAGTATTTGAATTATCTAAATTAGTATCTTTAGATGAATTAAAAAATATATTAGAAAGTAGTGAAATAACTGATATAGGTATAGATATATCTAATTTATTAGATTTATCTAGATTAGAAAGTATTATATATATACTTAGTTTAGTACTTAAATCTAATAATGATAAAATAAACTTAAATACGTTAAATAATTTAAATTTATTAGATTTAGATAATGCTTTATTTGAATGTCTTAAACTAAATACAACACATTATAAAAAAGAAATAGAATTAGTTAAAGATAAAAAATATTTTGATAATAATATGATTTCTTTAAAAGTAAATAAATATCATACTGATTATATTAATAGCCATTATTATAATAAAATGGGATTATCAAAAAATATAGATGGTAATGTATATTTACAAGTAGTTGATACTACATTAGAAGATTTATTAAAAGGTTATTTAGAATTATACCTTAAATTATTTGTTAAATCTGAAAAGTCTTTTAATTTTTATGCTGTTACTAATAATAATGATTATGATAAAGCATTAATAATGGGAAATTTATTTATTAAAAAGAATAATGCTATTTTAAATATTGCACATATTATTTATGATTTAGAAAATATTATGGATTATGATGAATTAGATGAATATTTATTATCATTAAGTAAAAAATATGATTTCTTTTATAAGGGATTATCTAATTTTAGCAAAAATTTATCTTTAATATTAACTGAAGGGGCTATTAATTCTTTTGAAAACTTTGATCTTTTAAATGTTGATTTATCTATATTAAAGTTATTTCCAGCAACTAAAAGTGGTATTATTAACGGTTTATATCAAGGTTTTAAAATAACTGATTCTGATAGTGCAAATATATATTTAAAATTAAATCAAGATAAATTTAGTTTGGATAAACTTACTAAGCATGAATTAAATAGAGTTATTAATTATCATAGGACTTATATGAATGATAACTTTTATTTAAAAAATGGTTTTTATATGTTTGAAGATGGAAGTATTAGAAGAAAAGATATTAATGATGAAATAAATGATAAAAAACGTATTCTTTTATTATCAGAATTATATGATTGTATATCTTCTTTAAAAGAAAGTTTTAGCTATCTAAAACATTTAGATAAAGATAAAAAAAGTTATAGTTATAGAGATTATAAAAAATTAGATTATAGAACTAGGTTAGCTATACATGTAACATCAGAAAAATATTTTAATATAGCTTATGAATTAAGAAAATTATTAACTGATAAAGAATTTAGTGAATTAAGTATAGATGAGGAATATTATACAGGTTTAGTAATATGTTTATTATATCATAATGAAGGTATTGATTTAAGTAGTATTAATCCTGATGAATTAGATATGAATAAAGATTCTTTATCAGATGATTCTTTGATAAGGAGTAAGGAAGGTATAGAATTTAAAAAAAGATTAGATAATCCTTATTTTTCAGAAGATTATTTATCTAATAGTGAAATTGATGATGTAGAAAATTATCATAAAAATTATATGAGTAAGATATATGTACCTTATGGATTATAGAAAAAAGAGCTAATTTTAGCTCTTTTAATTTTCTACAGTAAATGTTTTTGTTTTTACAATATCTTTATATTTAACAGTGACATCTACAATAAATATTGAACTAGTACAATTTCCATCTTTACATTCATAACTTATTTCAACGTCTTTATTATTTGTTATATCGTAATTATTAGCTTTAACAGTAACAAGTCCTATTGTACTTAATAAATTATTAAATGTTTCTTTAGTCATTGGATCTTCTGCATTTAATGAAATTGTAAAGTCGGTTATTTCTAAATCGTCTGGAACTTCAGGTACGCTTGGAGTACTAGGATTTGTTGTTCCTGAAGAAGTTACTACAACTTGAACACCACTGCTTTGACAAGCTGGATAGTTAGTATAAGTACTTCTAACTGTTATTGTAGCTGAGTCATTAATAGAACCTGTATATGTATATGATGATTGAGTTGTTGTTGCAACATAGTTTCCATTAATATATATAGCATATCCTAAACTACCAAAAGTAGAGTTGTTATATTCAATTCTTTTATTTAAATATTTATCTCCCCAATATTTATAAATATTGCCTGCAAAATATTCTCTTAAATAATTAGTATCAATTGATTTAGGTGTTGGAATAGGAGACCATTTTATTTCTATTCCGTTTGCAGTTCTTTGATAAGATAAATTAGTTGGGTTATCTAGTATAGCAAATCTAACAGAAGTTTCAGATGGAACAGTTCCTTTTTTGAAATATTCTGAAGATACTAAATTAGATGGTGTTGCACTAGAAGGTAATTCTAATGGATCTGTTTCTAGTTCAATTTCTGCTTGAACAACTGATGTAGGTTGACTCCATCTAGAATTTGGTTCTAATAAATTTTTGCCTAAATATTTACTAAGTTCTCTTCTTGAAGAAGAACCTTCACTTTGTATTAAATGATATTCTTTTGTTGGATTTTCATATCCGTACCATAATGCAATTACGTAATCAGGAGAATATGTTATTTGCCATGAATCTCCGGTAGTATTGCTACCAAATAATTTTTTAGTTGCAGATGGAACACTTGAAGTTCCTGTTTTACTTGCAACATCCGTTCCACTTACAGTACCGGTTGATACTGCACCACTTGTAACAGCGTATTTTAACATCATATTTATCATATATGCTGTAGCTTCACTCATCGCTTTTCTCTTAGCAGGTTTAACTGTATAAGTTTCTCCAGAATTTGTATATTCAATAGAAGTAAAACTATATGGCTCAATATAAGTTCCGCCTCTTGCAAATGCAGCATAGGCTGCTCCCATTTCTAAAGTATTAGTTCCATCGAATCCTCCGATACTATGAGATTCATTAATATAATCACCATTTTCATAGGCTGGTGTAATTCCTAAATTTGAAACAAATTCTTTTATTTGAGATTGTTTTAATTGTTGGAATGTATATAGGGCAGGGATATTTCTACTTTCTGCTAAAGCAACTTTTGCAGTCATTATTCCCATGAATGAATTATTCCAATTCTTCATACTTCCGCCACCGCTATATGAGTATGTATCATCAACAACTGTTTGTCCTGTAGACCAATTTAAATATTCAATAGCAGGACCATAATCAAATATTGGTTTTGCGGTACTTCCAGGTTGTCTTTTTACACTAGTTGCAAGGTTCAAGTCTCTTTCACCTTTACGATTTCTTTTTGTACCAATAGCAGCGATAGAACCATTTTTTACATCTATAAGAGTTATCGCAGTTTCAACAACTTCATTTTTCCATTTATAAACACCGCCATTATATACTGTATTAATTACATCTTGTTTAGCAGGATCGAGTGTTGTATGTATAGTCATTGATGTAGTAGCAGGATCATTTCCTGTTCTTTTAATAACTTCTTGTACAACAGTATCAACGAATCCCTGATATTTATTTAATGTTTTTGAATTATCTACAAGTAAATCTTTTACATGAATGCTTTTGGCAGCATCTCTTGCTTCTTCACTTATATATCCGTGTCTTAACATTAAATTTAATACTTGATTTTTTCTACTTTCTGCTTTGTCAGGATATATATTTGGATCATATCCATCTGGTGCTTGGAATAAACCTGCTATTATTGCAGCTTCTGCTAATGAAATTTCATTAACGCTTTTTCCAAAATATGTTTGACATGCTTGTTCAACACCATAAGTTCCACTTCCTAAATAAGGAATATTTACATAGAACTCTATTATTTGTTCTTTAGTATATGCTTTTTCAACTTTAAATACTGACATATATATATCTGTGAATTTTCTTATTATACCTTGAATACCACTAGATTTATTATTAGTATACGTATTTTTTACTACTTGCATTGTTAGAGTAGAACCACCACCTGCATCAGAGTGTCCTAATAATTGTCCTACAACTGCTTTAGAAAATCTTGCTAAATCAACACCATTATGTTGAAAGAAACGAGAATCTTCTGTTGCAATAATTGCATCTATTAATACTTCTGGTAAATCTTCATATGTAACTAATTCTCTATTTTCAGTACCTAATCTTGCAAACTCATTACCATTTTTATCTAATAATACACTAGCTTCTTTTTTATATAATTCTGATGTATTAAAAGTAGGTGAGTTTATTATAATATATAGTATAAATATTATACCAATACTTAAACAAAATATTAAAAACATCATAAATATAATTAATAATTTTTGTCCTAAAGTTCCTTTTTTATATTTTTGTTTTAAATTAGATGCTTCTTTTTTTACTATATTAGCATTATCTTTAATTTTTTCTTTAGTTTTTTTAACCTGTTTCTTAGCTTTAGGTTTCTTTTCTTCTTTAGTATCATTTTTTATTTCAGTTTTCTTATAAGTGGTTTTTTTCATAAGTTTTCCTCCTTAAAATAATATTCATCAATAACTTTAATATAATCTAAAGCAGGCATAATTCCTTCTTTAATTTGAATACCTTTTTCTTTTATAAAATCAAATGGTATACTTTTTCTTTTATTATTATTAATAAAATCTATAATTATATTTCCATCTAATAAAAAATATAATCCATTAATTTTAATTATTAGAAAACTTATACCACCTTGTTTTATAACTCTTTCCATATGTAAGAGTTGATGTTCATGTAAGTTTGCTAAAGGAAATGCTGTTTTATTTAATGTCTCTTTTGCATCAAAATCAACATATTTTCCTTTGTATATACCATTATAGTCTAAAGTAGAAGGAGTTTTATAATATCCTTCACTTATAAGCTTTTTTTTATAATCTACTTTAACAACTAATATTGGTGTAGGTTTTTTATATATTAATGCTATATCATTTGCAATATAGTATTCATTAGTAATGTTTATTAGATTCTCAAGTTTCATTCCTCTATTTTTATAAGAAATAGCTTTTTTATAATCATCTTTAACTTTGCCAGGATATAACATTAAATCACCTTATAAAATTATATAATATTTATAAGACAATTTCTATATATTTGGAGATAATTTGCATTATTTTACATTTTTTTATATAATTATATTGGGTGAAAAAATATGAAAATTGAAAGCTCGGAACTAACGAATATTGCTGTAAGAAAAAGTCAATATCCAAAAAATGATAAATTTGAGTTTTTATTAGTAGGTAAAAGCAACGTAGGAAAGAGCAGTTTTATAAATACTATTTTATCTAGAAAGAATTTTGCAAGAACCAGCTCCAAACCAGGTAAAACACAAACACTAAATTTTTATTTAGTTAACGATTTATTTTATTTAGTTGATGTTCCAGGATATGGTTATGCTACTTTATCTAAAAGTCAACAAAAAAAGTTTGGTTTAATGATAGAAGAGTATTTAACTACTAGGGCTAATTTAAAAATGGTATTTATGTTAGTTGATTTTAGACATAAACCAAATGAAAATGATGTTTTAATGTATGATTATTTAAAATATTATCATTTACCTGTTACAATAATTGCAACTAAATATGATAAAGTAAAAAGTAGTATAAGAGATAAACAAGAAAAATTAGTACGTTCAACTCTTAATATAAGAGAAGATGATAATTTAGTATTATTTTCTAGTATAACTAAAAAAGGAAGAGAAGAAGTATATAGAATAATTTCTGACAAACTAATGGTAAGTTAGTTTGTTTTTTCTTGATAAAAGAATAAAAATGAATTATATTTTAAAATAGGTGATAGTATGAATAATAAAGGTTTTACCTTAGTTGAAGTACTAAGTGTAATAGTAGTATTAGGTATAGTAATTACTATTACTAGTGTTGGAATATTACATTCAAATAAAAAAGTAAGAGCTAATATGTTTAATAATAAAATTCTTAATATAGAAAAGGCTGCAGTTTTATTTGGTCAAGATGCTAATATTGCAGATTTTCAATATGATTATTGTTTATCATTAAGTGATAATGTTTGTAATGGTATTAATAAATGTTATTGTTATAAAGAAAAAATAAAAGCTAATGATTTAATAAATGAAGGATATTTAAAAGGTGATGAAGAGGGAAATAACGATATAATAGATCCTAGAGATGAAACTAAAAAGTTGAATAATTGTGATGTTGTAATATATGAAAAGTATGGTAAAAAATATGCTTTTGTATTAGATGAAGGAAATTGCAAGAAATGAAGAAAAATGGTTTTACTTTAGTTGAATTATTAACAGTTTTAATTTTATTTGGTTTATTGCTAGCGATAGGTATACCAGGTGTAATGTTAATAAGACAAAAAATTAGTGAAAGAGCTTTAGTGACTAAGATTAAATTAATAGAATCTGCTGCAACTTTATATGGTCAAGATAATAAAACAATATTAACTACTGATAGGAGTGAAGATTGTCCTATTGATGATAGCAATAATAAGGTGCAGGCTTGTAAGCGTATTTCTATAGATAGTCTTATAGAAGAGGGTTTTATGGATAGTGATGCAAATAATGGTGAATATAAAAATCCTGTTAATGATAAAGATTTAGCTAATATTAGCAACTGCTATGCAATAGTCTATATAAAAAATAATAGAGTTTATTCATATTTTGGAGAAAAATCATGTAGAGATGGCTTCTAAATATGAATACTTTTTTATTGAAATTTTATAATAAAAGAGTTATTATACGCATATGGAGAGAGTTATGGAAAAAAAGAAAGTTGTAAGAATTATTCCTAAAGAATATGTTAGTGATAACTCTATTAAGTATACTTTAAAATATTTAAAAGAATTAGTTTTATTAAATCCTAATGGAATAATATTTTCTGATAATGGAAAAATAAATAGTTATGAATATGATGATAGAAAGTTACCTTATCCATATTTAGATGTTTATACTAGTGGTTTATTTAATAGAATTAAAAATACTAATCAAATTTTAAATTTTGATACTCCGTATATAGCGTTTTCTAAAAAAAATAAAGCTTATTATGCTACTAAATATGGTAGAGAAGCTTTATTAGTTGAAGAAAACTTAGAAACTTTAGGTAATAAAGATTATATTGTAAATAAAAATAGATTAGTTGAATTATTTTCTAAAAAAAATAATAGATTTTATATAATGGATTCATCTGTTTTAGATTATATAAAAATACCAACTGATGAAGAAATAGAGAACAATTATAATATGTTTTTAAATTATAGAAATATGTTATTATTTAGTACTTCTAATTTTTTATCAATAGATAATTATATAAATACTTTTAATTATGATAATAAAATTAATTTTGATATATTTATGGGAAAAGATATATTTGTAGTTAATTTATATGGAGAAGATATTTCTATTAAAAAAGTAAAAATATATTATATTGATAATGATAAATATAGATTACATATAGAAGATGCTCTTATAAATAAATATGATTTATTAAAAATTAGAAATTTAGAAAAAAACAAATTTATAAAACGTAAAAAAATGTAATAAACAGGAGATAAAATGGACAGATTAAGAATAGTAAAGAAAGTACCTAGTGAATTAACAAGAAGTAATCATTTATTATATTTATTTAGATATTATAATAATTCTTTATTATTATCTCCTTCATATATATTATATCAACATAAAGGAAGAAGAATAATAAGTGATTATGTAAAAGAAGAAAGAAAAAAAGAATATGATATTCCAGAAAATTTATCTTATTACTATAGCAAATTTGGATATGGATATCATATTAATTTTTTTCAAGTATTAGAATATGATACTCCATATATATTTTTTTCAGATGGAATAAAAGAATTATATGCATTAAAAGGTAATAATGAATCTTACGTTGTACAAGAACAATTAACTGAAGGTGAATTAAATGAAATAGAAGTATCTTTTGATTTACTTAAAGATTATTTTAAAGAAGAAAATAATACTTATTATGTTATAGATTATGATATATATGGAAATGTTTCGCTTTTTTCTTATGAAGAATTATTAGATGATTATAGATCATATTTATTTAATAATGCAATTAATTTATATATACATAGAAAAGTTAAAATAGATTCTAAACTTTTATCTAAAATTACAGATAATGTAAATAGTATAAATACTTTACCTAATTATTATCATATATTAAATAGTGAAAATATATATAAGATTAAAGTAAAAGATAAAAAGATGTTTGTAGAACAAATATTAAGTGTTATTCATATAGATAAAGATAGATATAAAATAATATCTAGAGATTTACCTGTTAGCAATTATAATATAAATGATATAAATAGTATGAAAAATATAATTCCTTTTTGTTTACCTAAATTAGATAAATATATGAATAGTCATATAGAACAATCAGATATAAAAAGATTAGAATTATTAGCTAATAAAATAAAAAAATAACTTGTATTTTATTATTATTTTTAATATAATAGCTTTAGCAGATGAAGAAAGAGTATTAGTAAATTATAACTTTTAAAGAGAGTTTGTGGTTGGTGAAAACAAATAAAGTTGATTTATGAACTTGCTTTTGGATGTAAAGGGTAATTCCTATATAAATTATAGAGTACAAAATAAGGTGGTACCACGTTAATACTACGTCCTTTGGATGTAGTATTTTTTTGGAGGTTAGTATGAAAAATAGCATAGTATTATTTATCATCAGCTATAGTGCATTATTTTTATTATATTTTATCTTTTTTTACTTAATTGGTTTAAAAAAGAAAAGTATATTAAATAGTATGCAAGTACAATTTCTGAAAGTAAGACATAACATAAAAGAAAAGAATTTAAATCCTAAAAAGATAGGTATTATAATATGCTTAATAGATCCTTTAATTATTAGTTTAACAGGAACAATAGTTACAATGCCAAAATGGCATTATGTAATATCGTTATTATTAGGATTTGTAATATTAATAGCATTAATATATAGTTTTTATGAAATATTAGGAAGAATATTAAAAAGAAAGGTTGATAAAAAATGAATTATAATGAAATAGAAAAGAAATGGCAAAAATATTGGTTAGATAATAAAACATTTAAAGCCGAAACAGGTAGCAAATTACCACCATATTATATATTGGTTGAATTTCCTTACCCATCTGGTGCAGGATTACATGTAGGACATGTTAGAGGTTATACTGCACAAGATGCAATTGCAAGAATGAAAAGAATGATGGGATATAATGTACTTTATCCTATGGGATGGGATGCATTTGGAGCACCTGCTGAAGAATATGCAATAAAAAATCATATTCATCCAAAAGAAGCTGTTAAAGAAAACATAAAAACATTTAAAGGACAAATGATGTCATTAGGATTTTCATTTGATTGGGATAGAGAATTCTCAACAACAGATCCAGACTATTATAAATGGACACAATGGCAATTTTTACAATTCTATAAACATGGTATGGCATATAAAGCGAAAGTGCCTGTAAATTGGTGTGATAACTGTAAAATGGTATTATCAAATGAAGATGCCGCTGGTGGAATATGTGAAAGATGTAAAAGCCCTGTAGTTCAAAAAGAAAAATCACAATGGATGTTAAGAATGAGTGATTATTCTGAAGATTTATTAAAAGGATTAGATAATACAAATTTTGCACCAAAAGTAAAATTAGGACAAATAAATTGGATTGGAAAATCAACAGGAGCACAAGTAGATTTTAAAGTAGATGGTACAAATGAAAAATTTACTGTATTTACTACAAGATGTGATACATTATATGGAGCAACTTACTGTGTTTTAGCTCCTGAACATAAATTAGTTGATTTAATAACAATTCCAGAAAAACGTAAAGAAGTAGAAGCTTATAAAAAAGAATGTGCATTAAAAAATGAATTAGAAAGAACAGAATTAAATAAAGATAAGACAGGAGTATTTATAGGAGCATATGCAATAAATCCTGTTAATAATGAAAAAATACCTATATTTATAAGTGACTATGTATTAGCAAGCTATGGAACAGGCGCAATAATGGCAGTTCCTGCTCATGATGAAAGAGACTATGACTTTGCAAAAAAATTTGATATTCCAATAATACAAGTATTAGAAGAAGAAACAGGAACACCACATGAAAACGAAACAAAGAAAAATTCAATAGTAGCAATACTATATGATGAAAAAAATAATAAATATTTAACAATTAATTGGAAAAACTTAGGTGGAAGATTATTTGTTGGTGGAACAATAAAAGAAGGCGAAACTGCAATAGATTGCGCTATTAGAGAAATAAAAGAAGAAACAGGATATAAAAATATAGAATTAATAAATGAATTACCAAAAATAAATCATCATTATTATGCTTATAATAAAGATAAATATTTCAATATAGAATCAACAGGATTCTTATTCAAACTTATTGATGATGAAAAAGAAGAATTAAATTTAGACGAAGACGAAAAATTTGTTAGCGAATGGGTAGATAAAAATACCATATTAAATGAAATAAAAGACGAATTACATGCAAAAACATTCGAATATGCAATGAACCCAGGTGCAATGGTTGGAGATGGAATTCATATTAATTCAAAAGAATTAAATGGATTAAATAAAGAAGAAGCCATAGAAAAAATGATTGCATGGTTAGAAAAAAATAAATGTGGCAAAAAACAAACGAACTATAAAATGAGAGATTGGATATTCTCAAGACAACGTTTCTGGGGAGAACCAATACCAATGGTATACTGTGAAAAATGCGGATGGGTTCCTATGGATGAAAAAGATTTACCATTATTACTTCCAGATGTTGCAGAATATGAACCTACTGATACAGGAGAAAGTCCACTTGCAAATATAACAGATTGGGTAAATACAACATGTCCAAAGTGTAAGGGACCTGCAAAAAGAGAAACAGATACAATGCCAAATTGGGCAGGATCAAGTTGGTACTTCTTGAGATTTATGGATGCTCATAACGATAAAGAATTTGCATCAATGGATGCAATGAAATATTGGAGAAGAGTCGATTGGTATAATGGTGGAATGGAACACACTGCAAGACACTTATTATATGCAAGATTCTGGGTACAATTCTTATATAATATCGGTCTAGTACCAAGTAAAGAAATGATTTATACAAGAGTTTCTCATGGTATGGTATTAGGATCAAATAATGAAAAAATGAGTAAATCAAAAGGAAACGTAATAAATCCTGATGACATAATAAGAGAATATGGTGCAGACATATTAAGAACATATGAAATGTTTATGGGAGATTACGAACAAGATGCACCTTGGAGTACAGATTCCTTAAAAGGATGTAAAAGATTTATAGAAAAAGTAATAAAACTAAAAGACATAGTAAACGATAACAAAGGTTATACTAAAGAATTAGAAAGCCTAATACATAAATCTATTAAAAAAGTAACAAATGATTTACAAAATATGTCATATAATACTGTAATTTCAACAATTATGATATTAACTAATGCATACTTAGAAAAAGGAAGCATTTCTAAAGAAGATTATCATGTATTATTAACTTTATTAAATCCTATTGCACCTCATATAACAGAAGAATTAAATGAAATGATAGGTTATACGCCAATATGTGAATCATCTTGGCCAAAATATGATGAGGCAAAAACAATAGATGACGAAATAGAAATCGGCGTTCAAGTAAATGGTAAATTAAGAGGCTCAATAAAAATAAATAATGATATGACAGATGAAGAAGTTATAAATCTAAGTAAAAATAATGAAAACGTAAAAAAACATATCGAAGGCAAAGAAATAATAAAAACAATAGTAATAAAAAAACGTATTGTTAATATCGTAGTTAAATGATAAATACCCCAACTATTTGATGGGGTATTTTTATGCCAATTTATGACATAATAAATATGAAGATAGCGAAGAGTTATCGCAATTCTTTTTTCAATGAAAAAAGACATTTAATAAATATTTATTAAATGTCTTTTTTCAATGAAAAAAGACATTTAATAAATATTTATTAAAAAGAAAAGAGGAGTAAAAATGAATAGAAACAAAAAAATAGTAATTATAAGTATCATCGGAATACTTTTAGTACTATTTGGATTAGGTGCAATAACATATGCATACTTCGTTGCAGGAATAACAGAAAATGAAGGAGAAAAAAGTATAGAAATAAAAGCAGGAAAATTAGAAGTAAAGTATACTTCAACTAAAACAATGTCAGTACCATTTATAGTACCAGGTTGGAAAAGTGATGGACTTCACTATTATGATTCAGATTCATCAGATGGAGAAATATCAGCACAAGTAGCATCATCAAAATCAGAAATACCATCAGGAATAAATAGGTCACAAGGATTGGTAGAACCAGCAGCATTCACAGTTGCAAGTATAGGTGATTCAACACATAATGCTTATTACATAATAAAATTAGTAAATATCCAAAATGGATTACAAAGAACATACCCAAATGATGATAGAGAAAATTTAAAAGTAACATTATATAGAGGAACATATGATTATGGAGCAACAGAAAATGAAATAGTATATGGACCATTCCAATTAAATTCAAATGGAGAACAAATAGTAGTAAATAATGTTCAAGTAATAGAACCAAAAGTAACAGATAAATACTATGTAATGTTAGAATACCAAAATGCAAACTATGACCAAACAATAAATGAAGGCAAAGGAATACAAGTAACAGTACAAGTAGTAGCATTAGGAAAAAATACAAAAGGAGAATGGGTAACATCAGATGGAACAGTAATAGATTTAGAGGAAGAAGGAGTCTAAAATGAATAGAAAACAAAAGATAGTAGTAAGTATAGTAGGAATAATAATAGTAGCCTTAACATTAATAGGAATAACATATGCATATTATGTAACAAGAATAAATGGAAGTACAACAACAAATATTTCAGGAACAATGGCAAATTTAAGATTGTTATATGGAGATGGAAACGGATTATTAAAAGCTGAAGATATAATGCCAGGACAAGAGATAGCAGAAAAAACATTTACAGTAGAAAATACAGGAAATGGAACAGTAAAGTTTTATGTATTGTTAGATCGAGTAACAAATGGATTTACAAGAAAAGAAGATTTAACATATACAATAACATGCAAAGTATCAGGGAAAAATACAGAATGTAAAGGAAAAGAAGAAACACAATTTCCAAGTAAAGATGAAATAATAATAACAGATAAAATAGCAACGAGCACAAAATATGAATATACATTAAAAGTATATTATAAAGAAGCAGATGTAGATCAATCAGCAGATATGGGAGCAGAATTTAAAGCAAGAGTAAATATAAATAATGGTTCAGGAATAGCATCACCATCAAACCCATATGAAGAAGGAACATTAGCATATAATGTAATACATAATTCAGACCAAACGCAAGATGATTATAAATTTGATGAAAATAGAACAACATATGTAGAAGCACCATATACAATAGTAGCGCAAGAAATAAGCAAAGATTTTGAAAGAGAATTATCAAAAACACCAGATAAATATACAGACCAAACAGGAAATGAATCATACTATTATAGAGGAAATGTAGAAGATAATTATCTAACATTTAATAATATGTGTTGGAGAATTGTAAGAGTACAAGGAGATGGCAGTACAAAAATAGTATTGCAAGATAAATCAGGCTCTTGTAGTTTAAGTACCAAAGATAATGAGAATGCATTTTCAGATACTTCAGTTTATTATGGTTATTCGAGTACCTTTCCATATGTAGCGGATTATGTAAACAGTGCTGCAACAACTAAGACAGATTGTTTAAGAACGAAATTACAAAACTGGTTTAACAAAAATTTTACAACAAGCAATTCTTCTCAAACAGAACCATCAAATGATAAACCTACATTAAAGGATGAATATGAAGGAAAGATAAAATATGAAGAATGGGAGATAGGAGATTGGACGACAAAATATAATAGTAATGGTACTCCTTTTACATCTGGTTCTAAATGGTATTTTGAGCCATATGTAAGATTATATGGATTATCAAGTGCTAGTAGATATGCAACACTGATGCCATCAGAATCTGAGACAGTTGTTTCGGTAAATGACTATGTTGCAACATTAACAGCAGATGAAGTGGCATTTGCAGGGGCAATATATTATAGAAATAATTCAAATTATTATTTATATAATTCGAGTGATGAGTGGTGGATTCTGTCGCCTTCTTTTAGGGATTCGTCTAGCGATAGCGGGTTCATCGTGGAGACAGATGGCAGCTTGGTCTACGAGGCCGTGTACATGAACGGCAGAGCAGCTCGCCCGGCAGTTGTTCTGGAGTCTAGTGTACAAGTCAAAGGCGAAGGCACTTTAACGAATCCATATGTGGTTTCATAAGATTTAGATACATAAGTATCTAAGTTCTAAAATAATCCCGTGGAAACCCTTCCACGGGATACTAAAATAGGCATTAATTATTTAATGTAGGGTATAATGCTATACAAAAGGGCGCAATCCTTTTCTCTAGTATGTAGAGTTTTATCTTCTGTCGCCTTATAACGGGAACTCGTCTAACGATAACGCGTTCAACGTGAACTCAAATGGCAACTTGAACAACAACAATGTGAACAACAACAACGGCGCTCGCCCGGCAATTTCAGAACTAATTTATAATGGCTATCTCATAATCATTTTTATGACTATAGTAGAGAGACGCCTACCTGAAACAAGCATATATCCTTGGAAAATAAATTGAGATTTTTAAAATCCATTTAATATCCTAAATATAGATTTAAAATTGTATTAATATAGTGTGTAAGTAGGAAATCGAAAGGGCGTTATATGATACAATTTTTTTATATTTTTTTAAATTATGTTATTATATGTTTGAAAGGAAGTATTTATATGAAAAATTTTATTAAAGAATTTAAGGAATTTATTAATAAAGGAAGTGTTTTAGATTTAGCTGTTGGTGTTATTATAGGTAATGCATTTTCTAAAATTGTTTCAAGTTTAGTTAATGATATATTTACACCTATAATAGGTATTATTATTGGAGGACATGATTTTGCAAGCTTATCAATAAAGTTTAAAGATGCAACAATTAATTATGGTGCATTTATTCAAAATATTATTGATTTTATTCTAATGGCTTTCTGTATATTTATAATAGTTAAAATATTTAATAGATTAAGAGAAGGTTTTGATAAAAAGAAAAAAGTTGATAATAAAGAAGAAGTTCCTAAAAAATCTAATGAAGAAATATTATTAGAAGAAATAAGAGATTTATTAAAGGATAACAAGGCTAAATAGTAATTTAGTCTTTTTTATGATATAATACATAGTCGGATGTGATTATTTATGTATACTTTATTTATTAGTACTTATGATAAATTAGTTTTAATAGCAATACTAAAAGATGGAAAATTAATTAATAAAAGTGAAATAGAATCAAGTCATAATCATAGTGAAGTAGTTATGCCTACTATAAAAGATATATTTATAAAATCTAATATTGATGTTAAAGATATAAATGAAATAATTGTAGTTAATGGACCTGGTTCTTTTACAGGAGTAAGAATTGGTGTTACAATTGCAAAATCTTTAGCTTTCGTTTTAAATGTTAAAATAAAAACTATTACTAGTTTAGAATGTATTGCAGTTAGTGTTGATAAGAATACTAATAAATTAGCGATTATATCTGATTTAAAAGGAAAATATATTGGTTATTTTAATAAAGATAATTTATTATTAGAAGATTTTAAATATTTAAAAAATAATGAATATTTAGAATATAAAGAAGATAAATTAGATTATATAATTGATTCTTATTCATTTGATATAGAAAAGATATATAATTATTTATCTAATAAAGAATATATTAATCCTCATTTAGTAAATCCAATATATATTAAAAATATAGAGGTTTTAAATGATAAATAAATGTAATTTAGAAGATATAGATAAAATTAGTGAATTAGGTATTTTAATAAATAAAAAATTTAATAAAGTAAATGATATAAAAGATATAATAGAAAAAGAAAATATAATAGGGTATTATATAGATAATAAATTAATAGGATTTCTAATATTTAATAAAATATATGAAGTAATTGATATTTTATATATAGTAGTAGATAAATTATATAGAAATAAATCTATAGGAACTAAATTAGTAGAATATTTAATAAATAATTATGATTATGAAAAAATAATGTTAGAAGTAAGATGTGATAACATATATGCAATTAAATTATATAAAAAATTTAATTTTAAAATAATAAATATAAGAAAAAAATACTATGATAACTTAGATGGATATGTCATGGAGATGGTAAAATGAAAGATGTTTATATATTAGGGATAGAAAGTAGCTGTGATGAGACAAGTATATCAATAGTAAAAAACGGATATATAGAAATAGCAACAACTACTGCAACACAAATGGATACACATGCATTATATGGAGGAGTAGTACCAGAAATAGCAAGTAGAATGCATACAGAAAGTATTACTTTAGTACTAGAAGATATATTAAAAAAATCAAAAATGAAAATAGAAGATATAGATGCAATTGCAGTAACTTATGCACCTGGACTATTAGGAAGTTTATTAATAGGAATAGAATTTGCTAAAGTATTAGCATTTGTATATAAAAAGCCTTTAATTAAAGTACATCATATATGTGGCCATATATATGCAAATAACTTAGTTAAAAAAATAGAATTCCCAACCCTTGCATTAGTAGTTAGTGGAGGACATACAGAATTAGTAGTTATTAATGATGACTATGATTTTAAAGTAATCGGAAGTACATTAGATGATGCAGTAGGAGAATGTTTTGATAAAGTCGCTAGAGTATTAGGACTTAAATATCCTGGAGGACCAAATATAGAAAAACTTTCTAAAGAGGGTAGTCATAATTATAAATTACCAACTCCTATGAATAATGATGAATTAAATTTCTCATTTAGTGGTTTAAAAAGTGCTGTAATTAATTTAGTTCATAATGAATCACAAAGAGGAAACGAAATAAACAAAGCTGATTTAGCACGTTCATTTCAAGATGTTGCAATAGATGAATTAATTAGAAAAACAGAGTTAGCTATAAAAAGAACTAATATAAAAAGATTAATAGTAGCAGGTGGAGTTAGTGCGAATAATTATTTAAGATTAGAATTAGAAAAGTTATGTAAAAAAAATGATATAGATTTATCTATACCACCATTAAAATATTGTACTGATAACGCTACTATGATAGCTTGTGCAGCATATCCATTATATTTAAAAAAAGAATTTAGTGATTTAAATTTAAACGGAAAAAGTCAAGAATACTTTTTAAATAGATAAATTAAGTTTTATCTTTTTTTGTTACATTAAAAATGATATAATTAAAAAGAATAGGGGAAGATAAAAATGGATACTAGTAAATCTTTAAATGAAATAGAATTAGAAAGTATAGATGGCTTTTTTAGAGCAGCCAACTATCTTTCTTGTGCACAATTATATTTATTAAATAACCCATTATTAAAAAGTCCTTTAAAAATGAGTGACGTAAAACCTAGATTAGTAGGACATTGGGGAACTGCACCTGGACAAAATTTTATTTATGCACATTTAGATAGAATAATTACAAAATATGATTTAAATATGATTTATATATCAGGTCCTGGTCATGGTGGACAAGCCATGATTAGCAACAATTATTTAGAAGGAACTTATTCAAGATTTTATCCAGAAATTACAGAAGACGAAGAAGGAATTAGATTACTATGTCAAAGATTTTCCTTCCCAGGAGGAGTATCTAGCCACGTTGCACCAGAAACACCAGGTTCAATAAATGAAGGTGGAGAATTAGGATATAGTTTAGTTCATGCTTATGGAGCAATATTAGATAATCCAGACTTAATAGCAGCATGTGTAATAGGAGATGGAGAAGCTGAAACAGGTACATTATCAACAAGTTGGCATATAAATAAATTTATAAATCCAAAAACAGATGGAGCAGTATTACCGATACTTCATTTAAATGGATATAAAATTGCTAATCCAACAATACTTGCTAGAATGACTGATGAAGAATTGAATTTAATGTTTTCTGGTATGGGATATGAAGTATTATTCGTAGAAGGTGAAGATACTTTATTAATGCATGAAAAAATGGCAAAAACTTTAGATTATGCTATTAGTAAAATCAAAATGAGAAAAAATGATGCGAATATAAAACTTCCTCTAATAATATTAAGAACTAAAAAAGGTTGGACAGGACCTAAAATTGTAGATGGAAAAATGGTAGAAGGAACATTTAGAGCTCATCAAGTTCCTCTTACTGTTGATAAAGAACATCCAGAGTTTTTAAGCATATTAGAAAATTGGTTATTAAGCTATAAACCTCATGAACTTTTTGATGAATTTGGAAAATTAAAAGATAAATATAAACTTTTTGTACCTAAATTTGAAAAAACTATGGGAGCTAGCAAATATGCTAATGGAGGATTATTAAGACAAGATTTAATTTTACCTTCTGTAAATAACTATGGTGTTTTAGTTGATGTTCATGGTGATAAAAAAAGCATGAATATGAAAGAATTAGGTAAATATATAAGAGATATTATTATTTTAAATGAAAGATATAATAATTTTAGAATATTTGGTCCTGATGAAGCATTATCTAATAGATTAAATCATATATTTGAGGTAACTAATAGAGAATGGAATCATGATATGTATGATTATGATGAATTTTTAAATAATAATGGTAGAGTAATAGATTCCTTTTTATCAGAAAATGTATGCATTGGATTATTAGAAGGTTATTTATTAACAGGAAGACATGGTTTCTTTCATACATATGAAGCTTTTTCTAGAGTTATTGATTCTATGGTAAGTCAATATCTAAAATGGATAAAATCTTCTAAAGAAATAGAATGGAGAAAACCTGTATCTTCTTTAAATATAATTCTTACTAGTCATATATGGCAACAAGATCATAATGGATATACTCATCAAGATCCGGGATTTTTAAATCATTTAGCAACTAAGAAAAAAGATTTAATAGGTATTTATTTACCTCCTGATTCAAATACATTAATTTGTACAATGAAACATTGCTTAAGTGAAACTAATAAAGTAAATGCAATTGTCGCTAGCAAACATTTAACTCCAGAATGGCTTAATATGCAAGATGCAAGTAAACATTTTGAAAATGGTGTAAGTATATGGAATTGGGCAAGTGATAAAGATCCTGATATAGTTTTAGTTGCTATTGGAGATACACCAACTATAGAAGTTTTAGCTGCTAAAACAATATTAAAAAAATATTTAAAAGATTTAAAAGTTAGAGTAGTTAATGTAATAAATTTAATGAAATTAGATAAAGAATCTCCTAATTCTTTAACTGATGAAGAATATGATTATTTATTTACAAAAGATAAACCAAATATATTTGTATTCCATGGTTATCCAAATTTAATAAAAGAATTAACTATTGGAAGAAATAATAAAAATATTATTGTTAAAGGTTATAACGAAGAAGGCGCTATTACAACACCATTTGATATGAGAGTAAAAAACGAAATAGATAGATTTAATATTTGTTTAGAAGTAGTAAATCATATAGATGAATCTTATGATAGATTACCTGTTGTTAGCTATTCAGTTAAAATGTTATTAAGACATAGTGAATATATTAAATTATTTGGACGTGACTTAGATGAAGTAGACAATTGGAAATGGAATTGTTAACTCTTTTCTTTAAATTATGATAAAATTATAATAAGGAGTGATTCTTATGTTATATGATGATAAAGCTTTTTATATATTTGTAAGTGATGATGAATACCATAATAAAAAAATGTATTATAAAAGTAATGAATTAAATGGTAGATTAATTATAAGTTATTATAAAAAAGATGAAGATATAGTTATAAAAATAAAGTATCCAGATAAAGAAATATTAAGTAAAGAAGTTAACTTAGAAGATTATGAATTAATAACTAAATATTATATTGAAAGAATGGAAGCTAATGGATTTGAAGAATATCCAACAACTTATGAAAAAATATATGGATTAGGAACATATAAAAAATTCTTTGTAAGTCCATATACTCCAGATATGCCTTGTATACAAAAATATTTAGAATATGATTATTTAGAATTTGAAAAACTAAATACTATAGCAGATAATAAAAAAGAATTAAAAGAACTAGAAGATTTATATAATAAATGTCTAGACTTTGATAATCCTTTAATAGTTCAAAAAAAATTTCAAGAATATGATAAAAATTATAAAAATATAACAAAAAATTTTGATGATGAAGAATTTTTAATATAATTCCTTACAAGTACCTTGTTGAGGATTATAAAAACAATGATTCTTATATCTTCCTGCTAAAGGTTGACCATAAAAAGTCGAATTGCAGGAATTTTTTGTGCCTGGAGCATAAAACCATAAAGAATGAGTAGCAGGATAATAATATTCACCTGTAATAACTCTCTTAGCGAGCTCTTTTTCCAACTTAGTACTACTTGAATAAAATAAAGAAGAATTAACTCCAGAAAAACCACCTGGATTTTGATAAATAACATCATATAAAGTTCTAATATCTTTAAATATATCACAAGTAGCGATAGCACGATTAACAATAACATTACCAACCATTAACATACCTAAATTACCTTCACCTAAAGCTTCAGCTCTCATTAACCTAGCGACAAGGTCCAATTCTTTAGCAGTATAACTAATTAACACATAAATCACCTAAAATATTATATGAAAAAAAATATTGAATATGTATTTTTGATATGGTATAATTGACTTGGTTTTAGGGGCATAAGATAATGGTTAGTCGTGAGCTCTCCAAAAGCTCCCGTGTGGGTTCGAGTCCTACTGCCCCTGCCATGATTATTAAGGTTTTTAAGCCTTTAAATATATAGAGAATTGATAAAAAGTCAATTCTTTTTCTTTTGGTAAAATTGACAAATAAATGCTGTTATGATAGTATAAAAAACTGACAAAAGAGGGGATAAATATGAATATATTTCATACTACAACCTATAATTTATATAATGAACACGTAAAAAAAGATTTAGTTTTTAGTGTTGATAGCGATTTACATTTTAGTTATATGGTTAAAGATAAAAAACTCTTATTAATTGCTAATAAAATCGCTAAAATATCACCAAGTTACATTTTAATGCCAGGTGATTTAATAGATTCAACAGAAGTCGTTCGTGATCTTAAAGAACAAAAAAGATTATTAAATTGGTTAAAAGATATTGCAACTATTGCACCTGTTTTGATATCTTTAGGAAGTCATGATTATTATGGTGGTAAAGATAATAATTGGAGATATGAATTTAACCAAGAATTATTTGATGAAATAAATAATATAAATAACGTTACTGTTTTAGATAATACATCATTTATTGATAATAACGTTTTTATTACAGGAATTACTCAAAGTTTTAAATATTATCATAATGAAACAAAAAAAGAAGATAAAAATTTGTTAATAACAGAATTACAACAAAATTTGCCTTCAAATATACCTAATGATAAATTAAATATTTTGCTTATTCATTCTCCTGTATATATGTTAGATTCTGATATATTAAAAATGGTTGAAAATTATGATTTAATAGTATGTGGTCACATGCATAATGGATGCGTTTTACCTATAATGTATGAATTATGGCCATCAACTCGTGGATTAATAGCGCCTAATAAAGATTTTTTTCCATTAAATGAAAGAAATACATTATTAAAAAAAGGAGATAAAGTTTTAGTAAATGGTACATTAACTATGTTTCAAGAATGTAGTAATCTTTTTCAAATAGCAAACATTCTTTATCCTATATATAATAGTGTAGTTAAATTTACTAATAATCCTGAATATAATAAAGAAAAATTATTGGTTAAAAGAAGATATCATGTCTAGTAATTATACTAGATTTTTATTTTCAAAAATCATTTATTTTTTTTAATATTTATAGTAATATAAAAATATAGGAGAACTTATGGAATTAGTAAAAGTAGGTAATAATACATATTATATAAAAAATGCTACTAATATAGGTGTTTATAAAATTGATGATAAGAACGTTTATCTTATAGATACAGGTAATGATGAATGTGCAGGAAAGAAAATACTAAAGCTTATTAATGATGAAAGATGGAATATTAAAGGTATTATAAATACACATTCAAATGCAGATCATATTGGAGGAAATAGGGTAATACAATCAAGAACAAATTGTGTTATACTTGCAAATAATATTGAAAAAGCTTTAACAGAATTTCCAATATTAGAGCCATCATTTTTATATGGAGGATATCCTTTTAAAAATATACAAAATAAGTTTTTATTAGCTAAATCATCATCAGTAATTTCTATAGAAAATAATTTACCTAATGGATTAGAATATTTTCCTCTAAAGGGTCATTTTTTTGATATGATTGGTATTAAAACTAGTGATAATGTATATTTTCTAGCAGATTCTTTATTTAGTGAAGAAACAATTACAAAATATCATATATTTTTTATATATGATGTAAAAGAATATATTAATACTTTAAATTATTTAAAAACATTAAAGGGTAATATTTATATACCATCTCACGCAGAAATAACTAATGATATAACACATTTAATAGAACTTAATTTAAATAAAATAAATGAAATAATTGATAAAATATATAATATTCTTAAGAAAGCAAAAACTTTTGAAGAAATACTTAAATATATATTCGATGAATATAATTTAACTATTAATGAAAACCAATATGTTTTAGTGGGAAGTACAATAAAATCATATTTATCTTATATGATTGATCAAAATAAAATAACTTATGAATTTAAAGATAATAAAATGATATGGGAGAGTATAATATGAAAAAAGTAATTATAATATTAGCGATAATTTTAACAATTGGTATAAGTGCATTTGTAATAAATAAAATATATAAATCAAATACAACTTATTATTATGAAGAAATATTTAACGAAAATAAAAATATAGATGATGGACTAAATAAATTAATGGAAAGTGAAGAATATAAAAATTCAAACGAAAATAAAAAAATAGAAGTAGTAGAAAATTTCTTAAAATTATATGAAAAAGATAATATAATTAAAAATTTAGATTATGATTCTAAAACAAAATTATTTTCTTTTCAATATTCAGATGGATCTTTAGGAGGAGTAAGTCTTAAAGAATTTGATCCAATGCTAAATTAAAACAATAATAGGTAATCCTATTATTTTTTGCTTTTAAATAATTCTAAGAATTTTTTCCATTCTTTTTCAGAAAAATCTTTTACTTTTTCATAACCGCTTTCAATATCTTTTTTAATTACCTCTAATTCACTTTCAGTTTTATCATAAGCTGTTTTAATGAATTTTTTTGCGTTAGTACCTAACTTAGTTATTTCATGTTCAGTTTCTTTATCTGTTTTTTCAACTAATATTTCTAATTTATGAGCTGCTTTGTACATTTCTTTTGCAATTTCTTCATTTTCTTTAGTAATACCATCTTTTATTTTTTCATAATCAGTTTTTACTACTTCAACTAATTTTTCAACTTCTTCTTGAGTAACTTCAGATACTTTATCAAGTTCCTCTTTAGCTTCTGTTTCCAACTTTTTATACTCAGTTTCAACAGCAGCCCAATCTTTATCAGATTCCTCTTCAACCTCTTTTTTAGAACATCCTGTAACAAATACAACTCCTAACGCACAAACCATAAATAGTAAAATAAATTTTTTCATAAATACCTCTCTAAAAAAATACAGTTAATATAATAAAAAATATTAGAAACTTTTGTTAAATTTTATTATTATAAAATATAAAAATATACTTTAAAATAATATAGTTTTTTGTTATGCTTTTATTATAAGGTGTAAGTATGAAAAAAAGAATTATAGAATACGATATAGTAAGAACTTTATTAGTAATATTAGTAGTAATAGGTCATTCTACTTATTATGCAATTGTTACTAAATATGGTGGTATAAATTATTTTCCATTATATAACACTTATAAATCATGGATAATTATAGATAAAATAAGAAGTTTTATATATATGTTTCATATGCCTCTTTTTTTCATATTAAGCGGTGCTTTATTTGCTAATTCAAAAAAGATTAACTTAAAACAATTAATAAATAAAAAATTTAAAAAACTAATAATTCCTTTTTTAGTTGTATCATTATTATTTTCTATACCTATAAAATATATATCTTTATACTATTTAAATAGTTGCAATATATTTAAAGACATTATTATTGGTCAAATACTATTACAAGGAAATACTCATTTATGGTTTTTACCTACATTATTTTTTATCTTTATATTTATTTATATATTAGATAAAATACCTAATACTATATTAAAAATATTTCTTTTATTTATTTTAAATATTTTTAATAAATATATATCTATAAATTTATTACAATATATATGTAATTTTTCTTTATATTTCTATATTGGATATTTATTTCATTTAAATAAAGAAAAAATAGATATATTTTTTAATAAAACTATAAATATTATACCTTTATTATTTATACTTATTTTTATAAGTTATATAACTTTAATTAACTTATTACCAAAAGAAATATTTAATATATTATTTGTTTTACTAATAAGTTCTATTATATATATGATAACTTTATTAATTAAAAAAATAATAAAAAGAAAAAAATTCATAGAATTTATAAATAAATATTCATTTGGAATTTATTTATATTCTGATTCATTAAATTACTTAATTTTATTTATAGTATTTAAATTATTTAATATTAACTTCTTTTATAGTAATAGCGGAATAATAACTTTATTTTTTATAAGAATTATTTTAACTTCTATAATATCTATACTAATTACATATTTATTAAAGAAAACAAATATAAAATATATTAGCTAATTTTTTTAATACTAGATTCATTATACGTGTTATAATACCTTACGTGAGGAATTATTATGAAGCAGTCTAAAAAAATAAGAAAAATGTTAAGTTATAATATAAAGACTTTAATTAGTTTTGAAATTATATATAAAATATTATCAACAGTAATATTCTTACCATTATTTTTAAGTATGTTTAAATTAACAACTAAACTAAGTGGATATGATTATTTAACTTTTGAAAATATAATATCTTTTTTATCAATGCCTATAACAATATTTTTTCTAATTATACTTCTTGTTTTTATGACATTTTATACGATAATAGATATTAGCAATATAATAATAATATTAGATAGTTCTTATCAAAAGAAAAAGATAACATTAAAAGAATCTATACTAAAATCATTAGAAAAATCTATAAGTATATTTAAAAGAAAAAATATTTTATTACCATTCTTTGTATTATTTTTAATACCATTTTTAAATTTTGGAATATCATCAAGTTTTATTTCTACTATAAAAATACCAGAATTTATAATGGAGTATATTGTTAAAAATAATTTCTTATTAGGAATATATATAGTATTAATAGTAATTTTAGCATTTATATTATGTAAATGGTTATATTCATTTCATTATTTTGTATTAGAAAATTGTAATTTTAAAGAAGCAAGAAAGAAAAGTACTAAATTAAGTAAAGGACATAAAATACATGATGTTGCACTTATTGTATTAATTCAATTATTAACATCTATTATATATATATTATTTGTTTTATTAGGAATTTCAATTATTATATGGTTTTATAAAATATTTGAAAAAAATATTTTTGGATCATTTGCAATGACTATTATTTGGTTATTTTTAGCATTATCATTTATTATTATGACTGCGTTATCAACTCCAATATGTTATGCAACTATAAGTGCGTTATATTATTCACATAAAGAACGTTCTAAAGAAGCAATTACTCATATTAAAATAGAAAATAATTTAGTTAAAAATAAAAAAAAACAATTTAGCAAATTAAAATATGCAATAATTATATTAGTTATTATTAGTGGAACATTATTTACTTATTCTATTGTAAATAATAAATATAATTTTAAAATAGAATATGTAAGAACTATTGAAATTACTGCACATAGAGGAGCATCAGTTTATTATCCAGAAAATACTATGGCGGCATTTGTAGGAGCTACTAATATGGGTACAGATTGGATAGAATTAGATGTACAACAAACTAAAGATAAGAAATTAATTGTATTGCATGATACTAATTTAAAAAGAACTACAGGTTTAAATAAAAATACTTGGGAGCTAAATTATGATGAAATAGAAGCATTAGATGCGGGTAGTTTCTTTAGTGAAAGTTTTAAGGGCGAAAAAATTCCTTTATTAGAAACCGTTATTAAGTATGCAAAAGAAAATAATGTTAAATTGAATATAGAATTAAAACCAACAGGACATGAAGAAAATTTTGAAGCAAGTGTTATTGATTTAATAAAAAAATATGATTTTCAAAATTCTTGTGTAGTTACTTCACAAGTTTATGATGTGATTTTAAATTCTAAAAAATATGATAAAGATATAAAAACTATATATGTAATGAGTTTTGCTTATGGAAATATTTTAGATTTAGAGGATGCTGATGGATTTAGTATAGAAGCATCAAGTATAACAAAACCATTAGTAACAAAGATACATAATGCTGGAAAAGAAATATACGCTTGGACTATTAATAGTAAAGATAGTATGTTAAATATGATAAATTTAAATGTAGATAATATTATAACTGATGATATATCTCTTGCAAGAGATACAATTTATTCAAGTAAAACTAGCAATGTAGTACAAGAATATATAAATTTTGTAAATGATGTTTTAAAATAAAGAATGGGTGATGTATTATTAAAACTGAAGATTTTAATTATGATTTAGATGAAGAATTAATCGCACAAACTCCTTTGGAAAATAGAAGTTCTAGTAGATTAATGGTATTAGATAAATATGGTAATATAGAACATAAAAAATTTTATGAAATAGTAGATATTTTAAATAAAGATGATGTATTAGTTTTAAATGACACTAAAGTAATACCAGCAAGATTAATTGGAGAAAAAGAAGAAACACACGCTGTTATAGAATTGCTACTTTTAAAAGATAAAGGTAATAATATTTGGGAATGCTTAGCAAAGCCTCAGAAAAGATTAAAAAAAGATACAATTATTAATTTTGGAAATGGTTGCCTAAAAGCAAAAGTTATCGAAGTTTTAGAAGAAGGTATAACAAAAGTAGAATTGATATACAAAGGGATATTGATGGAAATATTAAATGATTTAGGAACAATGCCACTACCACCTTATATTCATGAAAAATTAAAAGATCAAAATCGATATCAAACTGTATATGCAGATGTTTATGGTTCTGCAGCCGCTCCAACAGCAGGCCTACATTTTACTGAAGATTTATTAAATGAGTTAAAAAATAAAGGAATAACTATAGTTAATATAACATTACATGTCGGTCTAGGTACTTTTAGACCTGTCACTGTTGATGATGTAACTAAACATAAAATGCATAGTGAATTTTATATGATGAGTAAAGAAACAGCAGATATATTAAATAAAGCTCGTAAAGATAATAAAAGAATTATTGCAGTAGGTACTACAACTACAAGAACATTAGAAACAATACTTACAAATAATAAAGACTTTGTACCTTGTAGTGGTTTTACAGATATATTTATATATCCCGGTTATAAATTTAAAGCAATTGATGGATTAATAACTAATTTTCATTTACCAAAAAGTACTCTTTTAATGTTAGTTAGCGCATTATCAAAAAAAGAATATATTTTAAATGCATATAATATTGCTGTAAAAAATAAATATAGATTCTTCTCATTTGGAGATGCTATGTTCATTGAAAAGAATAATGAATAATATTTACTCATTATTTTTTTTATGCTATATTAATTTTAATTGAGGTAATTTATGAAAATTAAATATACATTATTAAAAGAAGAAAAAAATACAAAAGCAAGATATGGAAAAATTAAAACTAATTATGGTGAATATGAAACACCTATGTTTATGCCTGTTGGAACACTAGCTACTGTAAAAACTTTAAGCCCTGAGGAATTAAAAGAAGTAAATGCTGGAATAATTTTATCAAATACTTACCATTTATGGTTACGCCCTGGAGAGGATGTTATAAAATCTGCAGGTGGTTTGCATAAATTTATGAATTGGAATGGACCTATATTAACAGATTCTGGAGGCTTTCAAGTATTTTCTTTAGCAAATAAAAAAGATATAACAGAAGAAGGTGTTAAATTTAAAAATCATTTAAATGGAGATAGTCTATTTTTAACACCAGAAAAAAGTATTGAAATTCAAAATAAATTAGATAGTGATATCGCAATGAGTTTCGATGAATGTATTGGTTGGCCCGCAAGTTATGAATATTGTAAATCTAGCATGGAAAGAACTTTAAGATGGGCTAAAAGAGGAAAAGATGTATTTAATAACGATAATCAAAGTTTATTTGGCATAGTCCAAGGTGGAGAATACGAAGATTTGCGTAAACATTGTGCTTGTGAATTATCTAAGATGGATTTTGATGGTTATAGTATTGGTGGAACAAGTGTAGGAGAAACAAAGCCTATAATGTATAAAATGGTAGAAATGTCTACCAAATATTTACCTAAAGATAAAGTAAGATATTTAATGGGAGTAGGAGATCCTATTGATATAATTGAAAATGTTATGAGAGGAATAGATATTTTTGATTGCGTTAGTCCTACAAGACTAGCAAGACATGGTCATGCATATACAAAATATGGAAAAATAAATTTAAAAAATGCTAAATATAAAGAAGACTTTTCTCCAATAGATTCTACATGTGATTGTTATGCTTGTAAATACTATACAAAGTCTTATATAAAACATTTAATTAATTCAAATGAAACATTCGGAGCAAGATTATTATCAATACATAATATACGTTTTTTAATAAGATTAACTGAAGACTTGAGAAAAGCTATAAAAGATGATACAATAATATCATATAAGGAAGAATTTGAGAGAAATTATTATGGAAAAAAAGATAATTAGTTGTGTATATATAAGTTTATTTTTAGTAGTTGTAGTATTTTCTATTTATAAAGTAAATAAAAAACATGAAGAAAAACTTTATGAAGTATTATATGGAAGAATAGAATATGCTGCTAATTCTTGTTATTTAGATAATGCTTGTAATGATAATATAGTACTTCTAGATTTATATGAAAAAGGATATTTAGATGTACAATATGATCCAATAACAAAAGAAGAAATAAATAAAGAAACAAAAATAACTATTAATGAAGATAATATAAATGTAGAAAAATAATAATTATTTTTCTTTTTTTAAATTTATTAAAACATAAATAATTAAAATTATAAGACAAATTATCCATAAATAATTATATAATAGCAATAAATAATTTATATTTTCAAAAATATATTTAGTAATAAAATATAAAGATATAATCATAAATATTGGATAAATATATTTATTTTTTAATAAATCTTTTACTATCATACATAATTCTTTACTACAAATACTCAAATACATAAATATTATAAATATCCAGAAAAATGATAAAAGATTTTCAATATTATTTATAAAATCTAATATACTAATTTTTTTTAATATTACATATTCAGGATATTTAAATAATTTAATTAATTCTATACCTAAAATACCTTGTGTTAAAATAGCAATTAACATAATAGAAAAACATGAAATTAAATATCTTTTAGCAATCTTTTTTTGTATATTTTTATAATTTTTAATAAAGTTACCATATAAAATATTAGGTGTTACAGAATACAAAGCAAATTCAAGCGAACAAAGTAATATTTTTTTTATATTTGTATTAAATAAAGGTAATAAATTAAGAGGCCTTACCTCAGTAGTAAGAGATAGTATAGAAATTAAATATAATAAAATAAATATTGCAAATAATAAATAAGATACTTTAAAATGAACATTTAATTCTTTAGAATTCATATAAAATATTATAATAATTAATGGAAGTATAATAAAAAACTTATCAGTATCTATTAAATAAATATTAGATATTAAATTAACATATTCTGCAATACCAATTATAAATAAAGTATAAAGAATAATAAACATAATTATTTTATTTATTAATCTATTATTATAATTTATATTTAATATTATTTTTAATAAAAAATATCCTAATATTGTACCTAAAATAATACTAAAAATAGCAGATTCTTTAGCAGTTATCAAAATCTTACTTAATCCTATTCCCATAAATAATGCTTTTGAGAAAAAATGAGTTAATGATAAAACATCTTTTTCATTGCTTTTTTCCATTTTCCCCTCCAAGAGTATTTAAAACTAATCCCTTTTTATTAGTAACTACATTAACTTTAATTTTTATATCATCTTTAAAAAAATCTCTTTTTTGATTTCCATATGTTTTATATATTCTATTATTAATACCTAATATATCTGTTTTATTATTTCTTAATTTTATTATTAAATTTTTTAAAGAATTACTTAAATGTCTACTTGCAATATCATTTAAACTATTAATAGTAGATTCTTTTTTTAAATCTAAATCTTCACCAAAAGCATCAAGAGTTGCCTTTATTTCAATATCTATACTAATACCATCTTTAAACGAATACTTAGTTTTACTATTATCAATTTTTAAAATAAAATAATGTTTTTCATCTTTATCATTAAAAGTAAAATAAATATTATTTTTATTCTTTAATAAATTTGTTAATTTAATTTCATTTTCATTTAAAGTAGTTGCAATTTTATTTTCTTTAAAAACATAAGCATTTTTTATTAATGTATTATCATCTTTAACTTCTATCTTATTTAAAAATACATCTATTTTAGGATTAACAAAATTATATAATTTTTCTAAAAAATCATATTCAATTAAAGAACCATTATTAGTACTATAAGTAATAATACCTTTTATCTTTTCACCTAGAATAGGATTATCATTGTCTTTAGCTTTCATTAAACTTTTTATATCATCACTAACTAAAATATAAAAATTAGAATTTAAATCTATTCTTCTTTCTAAATAATTAAATAAATTATCTAAATTATCATCAACAGCATTTTTAGAAAAAATAACTGCATTAATATGAGAAAAATAAAGATCCTTTGAAAGAGTTAAAGAAGCCTCATTCATAGCACCTTTAATAGTATCAGCTTTTCCTTTTATAAAATAAGATGACTTTTTACTTTTATTTTCACTTTTTTCCTCTTTATAAATTTCAATATATGTAACGTAATCATTATCAACTTTATCTATTATCAAACTAGAAACTATACCTAAATCATTTAAACTATTATAATTAGTATTACAACCACTTAAAAACAACATAAATATAATTAAAAATATTATTTTTTTCATTTCTTACCTCTAGTTGTATTCTTAGTTAAAAACTTACTTCTTTTATTATTTTCCAATGAAAATATTGTATCTTTCATATATGTTTTATCAGTAGGATCGAGTGGAAAAGTATAATTCAAATACATTGATTTGTAGCTGGTAATATTAATTAAAAATGCAATAAAACCAAGACCTATACCATAAAGACCATAAATAGCGGCAAAAATTAAAAATATAAATCGCCATGTCCTTATAGCACCTGTAATTTCACTATCATTAAAAAGTAAACTACAAATATAAGTTATTGCAACAACTATAATCATAATAGGACTTACTATACCAGCATTAACAGCAGCTTCACCAAGTACTAAAGCTCCTAAAATAGAAATAGCAGAACCATAATTATTAGGAAAACGTAAATCGCTTTCTTTTAAAATTTCGCATGTAAATAGCATAACTAAAGCCTCAACAATTGCAGGGAAGGGAACACCACTTCGCTGTGTTGAAAAATTTATTAATAAGGGTAGCGGAATAGTTTCTTGATTATAATTTGTAATGGCTATGTAATAAGCAGGAATTATAATTGACATTATAAAACATAATACACGTAAAAACTTTAAAAAATTAGTATTAATAGATTTAGTATAGTTATCTGATATAGGATTAAAAAAATCAACTAAAAAAGCAGGTAAAATTAATACATAAGGTGAAGAATCAACTAGTATTGCTATTTTACCATTTAATAAAGCATTACATATAACATCAGGTCTTTCAGATAATTGTATTGTTGGAAACGGATTAAATCTTTTAGTTAAAAATTTTTTTAAAATACCAGCATCTAATATACTATCAACATCTATATTTTTTAATTTATTATCTATATCATCAACTAATTTCTTATCAGTTATATTATCTATATATAAAATATTAGTTATTGTTTTAGTATCTCTACCAATAACATTAATTTTATTTTTTAAATGAGAAGTTTTTAATCTTCTTTTTATTAAACCTAAGTTTTTTTGTATATTTTCTACTAATGAATCTTTTGGTCCATATAAAGAAGGATCTGTTGTAGACTCTGAAATACTTCTATCTAAATCAGCTTTAACTTCAACACCATATATTTTTTTATTATATAAAATTATTGCATACCCATTACAAAGATAATATTCTATTTTATCAATGTTATCAATTTCAATAAAATTTGGTGAGGGAAGATCTTTATAAATATTAAATTTAAAATTAGCTATTCCTTTTAGGATATAATCATTAACTTTATCAGAACTTGATAAAGTTTCTAGAAAGAATAAGTGAAAAGTTTTAAAATTTACTTTTATTTTTTTATATATTAAATCATTACAGTCTTTAAACATTTTATTTATAAAGTCTTTTGTTTTCACAATATTCCTCACCATTATTATTATGATTAATTCTAAATAAAATATAACATAAATAACATTCTTTTTACTTTACTGTTAAATTTTTATGTTATACTAAATTATAAGTGATATTTATGAAAAAAATTTTTGAAGACAAATATGTAAAATTTTCTTTAAGTATTTTAAGTGTTATATTATTAAGTATAATATTTTATTTCATAATACTTAGAATAAATAATATAAGTTCATTTCTTTTAAATATAATAAAAGTATTTACACCATTTATATATGGATTAATTATAGCTTATATGTTAAATCCATTAATTAAAATATTTGAAAAAAAACTATTTAATAAATTATATAAAAATTTAAAAACTAAAAAAAAGCAATCAATTATTAGATTTTCTTCTATATTATTATCAAGTATTATATTTCTTATATTATTATATTTTATATTATTTATAGTTTTTCCAGAACTATTTACTAGTATACAAAATATAGTCGCTAATATACCAACTTATATAAATAATATAAAAGATTACTTATTAAAAACATTTACAAATGAACATACAGAAAAAATAATATTAGATAATTATGAAACTATAAGTAATTATATTAATAACTTAATAAATACAAAAATAACTCCTAAATTAGATGAAATATTTATTATGATATCTAGTGGATTTATAGGTCTTATAAAAATTATATATAACTTTGTTATTGGATTTATTATTAGTATATATTTATTATTTAATAAAGAAAAATATATTGGACAAACTAAAAAATTAATATATAGTTTATCTAATAAAAAGCTTGCTAATAAAATATTATATAATACAAGATATATAAATAAAGTATTTGGAGGTTTTTTCTTAGGAAAAATAATAGATTCATTAATAATAGGTTTAATATGTTTTGCATTTATGTTTATATTTAAAATGCCATATGCAGTACTTATATCTGTATTAGTAGGAGTAACTAATATAATACCTTATTTTGGACCATTTATAGGTGCTGTGCCAAGTGTTATATTAATACTTTTAATAAATCCTAACAAAGTAGTTGGATTTATAGTATTTATATTCATATTACAACAATTTGATGGAATGTTCTTAGGACCTAAAATATTAGGAAAAAATACAGGATTATCATCATTCTGGGTATTATTTTCAATATTAGTATTTGGAGCTTTATTTGGTTTTGTTGGAATGATTATAGGAGTACCTTTATTTGCAATAATTTATTCTATTATTAATAACTCAACTAATTCTTTATTGAATGAAAAAGATTTACCAACTAATTCAGATAATTATATAGAGTTAAAATATGTTGATGATGAAAACAACTTAAAATATTAAGGAGGATATATGAAAGATTTAAAAGTTATCTTTATGGGAACACCAGAATTCTCAGTACCTGTTTTAAAAAAACTTATAGAAAAAACTAACGTAGTATTAGTTGTTACTCAACCAGATAGTTTTGTTGGAAGAAAAAAAATACTTACTCCAAGTCCTATTAAAGAAGAAGCATTAAAAAATAATATAGAAGTATTTACACCAAATAATATTAAAGAAGATTATCAAAAAATAATAGATTGTAAACCAGATATAATTATAACTTGTGCATATGGTCAAATTATTCCAAAAGTAATTTTAGATTTACCAAAATATAAATGTATAAATGTTCATGCATCACTTCTTCCCAAATATAGAGGAGGAGCTCCAATTCATGCATCTATTTTAAATGGTGATGATGAAACAGGTATAACTATTATGTATATGGATGTAGGTATGGATGATGGGGATATTATTAGTCAAGAAAAAATAAAAATTGAATATGATGATAACATAAATACTCTAAGTGAAAAATTAAGTATTTTAGGAAGTAATCTTTTAATCGAAACTTTACCTTTAATAATAGGTGGAAAAGTTAAAAGTTATAAACAAAATATTGATGAAGTATCTTTTGCATATACTATAAAAAGAAAAGATGAAAAATTAGATTTTAATAAACCATATAAAGATATATATAATAAAGTAAGAGCTTTATATAATCGTAGTTATTTTATTTTAGAAGGAATAGAATATAAAGTTCTTAAAATAAGATTTAATAAATGTAAAAGTACTATTAATAAAATACAAAATATTTATAAAGATGGATTTGGGATAGGTTGTCTTGATGGAGAAGTAATAATAACAGAATTTATACCAGCATCTAAAAAAGCAATGACAGTTAGTTCTTACTTAAATGGAAGAAAGACAAGTATTTTAGGGATGTTTGTAAATGAAGAATGATAATAAAAGCAGGTTAGAAAAATTAAAAAGTTTTAAAAAAGAATTAGATGAAAATCCAAGAAGAAAAGCATTATTTAAATTAAGTGGTTATTTAATATTCTTTATTATATTATTTGTTTTAGCAGCTATTGCAAGTAGAGTAAATGTAGAAGATAGTGATAAACAAGAAGAAGTAACAACTAATGAATCATTTGTAAGTAGTGATAACTATGTTTCAAAACAAAAAAAATTACAAAATGAAACACATAATATAAATTTTGTAATAAATAAAGGAGGAGTTACTTATATAATTAATGGGTCTTTAAAAGATATGATAATTAATGGATATTTAGAAGAAAATAGTGTTATAAAAAAGATAATTATTAAAGATGGATTATTATATGAAATAATAAATAATGAAGAAACTCAAATAGATTTAGGAATAGATACTAATATGTTAAGTATAGAATATCTTTTAAGAACAATAAAACAAAATAAAGCATATATTGAAGATAAAGAAGATACTAAAGTATATAAATATAGTATTTCTATAAATGATATTTTAAATAATATTGTTGTATATTCTGATAAAGAAAAAATATATAAAATAGAAATAAATAATGAATTTGTAAATTATATTTTAAATTTTGATAATTAAAGGAAATGAAAAATGAAAAAAATATTTGTTAATTTATTAACTTTTTCAAGAATTATTTGTAGTTTATTAATGCCTATATTTTATAAATTTCTATCTGCAGATATATTTTTAGTTATTTTAATATTAGTTTTATTAACTGATGCATTTGATGGATTTTTAGCAAGATTATGGCATGTTGCAACTATATTTGGATCATTATTAGATAAATTATCTGATAAATTATTATCTATATCAATATTTATTATACTTATTATGAAATATCCTTTTGTTATAGCTTCTTTAATATTAGAATTATTAATAATTATAATAAATTTTAAAAATGTATTATCAGGTTCTTTAGGTAAATCATCTAAAATAGGTAAAATTAAGTCTTGGATTATAGGAGTAGGTACTATTTTATTATTAGGTATACAACTAAGTAGTAATATAAATACTAAAATAGCATCTAATATAGTATCTATTTTAAATAAAAATTATATTATTAATATAATAATTATAATAATGATTCTAAGTGAGATAGTAGTTATTATAAATTATATTTTTAAACCTAAAATAAAAAGTAAAATTAATTATGAAGTTAAAGATATAAAGAAACTTTATAAAGATAATAAAGACTATATTAAAAAAATTATTTTTGATGAATCATATTTTATGAAAACAAAAAATATGGCTTTAATAGATAAATTAACTAAAAAATAATTAGTTGACAAATTTATATAAAATGTTATAATAATTAGGAATTAAAAAGGAAAGCGATGTATCCACATCCACCTGATTGCTAATAAAGCGATAGGTAAGAAGCCAATTTATAAGCTTTTAAGTGGATACAATTGTATTCACTTTTTAAATTTATGGAGGTGCGTTTTTATAGCAAACGTAAAAAAAGATGAACTACCTATAAATGAAAATATAAAGGTTAGTGAATTAATGGTAATAGGTCCAAATGGAGAGCAGATGGGAACAAAAAAATTAGCAGATGCATTAACTCTAGCTAATTATGCCAATTTGGATTTAGTTTTAATGAGTCAAACACCAGGAAAAGCAGTTGGAAAAATAATGGATTATAATAGATACCGTTATGAAAAACAAAAAAAACAAAAAGAAGCTCTTAAACGTCAAAGAGAAAATAATAAAGAAATAAAAGAATATCAATTGTCTGTAACTATTGACGTGCATGATTTCGAAACAAGGAAGAAGAATGCCTCTAGCTATCTAGCTAAAGGACATAAAATAAAAGCTTCTTTAAGATTTAAAGGCCGTCAAATGGCTCATACCGATTTAGGTAAAGAAGTACTTTTAAAATTTGCTGATGCATTGAATGATGTTGCAGTAATAGAAACTAGTCCTAAATTAGAAGGTAGAACAATGACTATGATTTTAGCACCAAAAAAATAAGGAGGAGATTATTATGCCAAAGCAAAAAACACATAAATCTAGTAGTAAAGTATTAAAAAAACACAAAAGTGGAGTAATTACTTATAAAAAAAGCGGTGGAAATCACCAAACTGCAAAGGATACAGCAAAAGCAGTTAGACAAAGAAGAAAAGCTGGAAAATTAGCGAAAGGAACAGTTGACAAATTAAAAAATGTCATCTAATGGTGAAGTGAAATGACAAGAGTTAAAGGTGGAGCAGTTGCAAAAAACAGAAGAAGAAAAGTTTTAAAAGCTGCTAAAGGATATTTTGGAAGTAAACATAGATTATATAAAACAGCTCAAGAACAAACATTCCATAGTGGAGTTTATGCATTTAGAGATAGACGTGCAAATAAAAGAAACTTTAGAAAATTATGGATTACAAGAATTAATGCTGGATGTAGATTAAATGGTATTAGTTATTCTAAATTCATAAATGGTTTAAATAAAGCTGGAATAGAAATAAACAGAAAGATGTTAAGTGAACTTGCAGTTAATGAACCAGAAATGTTTAAAGGCTTAGTAGATGCTGCTAAATCTGCATTAGAAGGAAAAAAAGTTAATACAAATGTAGCATTATCTAAAAAAGAAGAAGCTCCAAAAAAAGAAGCTAAAAAAGAAACAAAAACTGTAGATTTAAAAGATATGACAGTAGCAGAATTAAAAAAATTAGCTAAAGAAAAAGGAATAAGTGGTTATACTACAATGAAAAAAGATGAATTAATATCATCTTTAAAATAGTGAGTAATCACTTTTTTTATGAAATAAAATTTTTAACATATTCATTATATGCTTTTTCATCAATAACATTAACACTTGAATATAATATATCTTTTTCATCTAAAATACTTTTTATAATATAATCTTTAAAATAAGGATTTCTAATAAGTAAAGGACCAATTGTATATGTTGCATATAAATTCTTATAATGAATTCCTTCATATTTAGATTTATTATTATCAGCATAGCCATCAATCACTTCAAATAAGTGATTATTTTTTATATTAGTAACACACTGTCTATTTTGAAAACCTATAATAGATTCTTTAATAAAAGGAACTTCCATAACTTGTTCACCAACAATCCTTTTATCTAATTCTTTAGAATAAAAATCAAAAATATCTAAAGTATCAATTTTTTCCTCATTAGTCTTCTCAATATATTTACCTAATAACTCTATACTATTTCCTGTAAACACAAAGCATTTTCCATTTTCTATAGCATTTAATAAATCATCTTTATATTTTAAAATATCATTAATAACTAATAACTGATTAGCTTCACTTCCAGAACCAATATAATAAATATCATATTTATTAAAATCTATTTTATCTCCAATTGTAAGATTAACTACTTCAGTATATAAATCTTGATCATTAAAAGCTTTTTCTAAAGCAAGAATATTACCATTTTCTCCATACAAATTCATTAAATCATAATATAAATGAGCTATATAAATCTTATTCATTTTTATCACCATTTATTTTCTTTTTTATAACACTAGTCATATCAAAACAAACCATAGTATAAATTTCTCCAGAACTTTCTTCTTTAACTCTTTTTATTAAAGTATTAATATTATCAATTAATATAACTTTATTCATATCAATATTTGCATAACTTAATCTCGTTAAAACATCATATCTAAATCTACCAATAATAAATATTTTATCAATATACTTATCATCACTTAATAACTCAAAATCAACATCATATAACCAACTTAAATCATTATATTTATATCTTCTAGATACATTATCAAATCCTAAAATAATAGTTTTCTTTTTATTTTGTTCTTTTATATAATGTATTGCTTCATAATAACTTAAATTATTTTCATTTTTACTTTCTATCATATTTACTAATCTATTATCGATAGATAACTGTTTCATTCTCTTAGATTCTAAAGGTTCATCATTTAAATAATGTTTTAATTCATTATCTTTAAGTCCTATAACTTTACATAAAGTATAAGCTGCTAAAGTATAATAAACTGCAAAAAATACATCTTTATTAATATGATAAATAGAATTATTAATTGTAATAAATTGTTTTTTTAAATCAACATCATTCGCTTCAAAATTTACTTTTTCTCTAGAAAAATCACATTTTTTACATTTATAATTTCCAATATGACCTGTATGATAATAAGAATATTTTAATTTAGTACCACATATAGGACAATAAGCACTATCTACAGAATTATTATGTGGAGTTAAAGAATCATATTTAGTTTTACCAACACCATAAGTAGTAATAAGACCATTATGAATATATTTTATTTTATTTAAAAAAGGATCATCAGCATTTATAATTACATGAGTATTATCACCAATAGAATTAATTATTTTATTTAAAACTAATTCAGGATGACCATTTCTTGATGGTTGATCTCTAGTTATATTAGTTATTAAAAGATGTGTTAAAGTATTTTTATCAAATATTTTAGATATAAATGATTCATCTAATTCCATTAAAAGAACATCAGCATCCATTTTTTTATTAAACGGATTAGTATTATTTAATATTAAAGTAACAGCAGCATTAATTAAATTAGAACCACTTTTATTCCATACAACTTTATATCCATTTTTTCTCAAAAGATATTCAACTAAATTAACAGTAGAACCCTTACCACTACTTCCTGTTATACCAATAACATACTTAGGATAATTTATTTTTTTTAAAATATTTTTATCATGTTTTACTACCAAGCTACCAGGAAATACACTAGCATTTCTTTTAAATATTTTAAGAATTAGAGTTAACAACTTATTATAAAGTATTAAAAAAGTAGTCTTCATGTTATCACCAAATTTATTATACCATGTATTTAAAAAAGAAAAATATATTTTTATTGAGAATATTAAACATTTATAGTATAATTGTTTTATATCGTAGGAGTGATGCGCTTTGAGAAGAATATTGAGTAGTATTGATATTGGTACAAATTCAATTAAACTTGTAGTTGCAGAAATAATAAGGGACAGGGTAAATATATTATGTGCAATTTCTGAAGAGACAAGAGGAATTAAAAACGGATTAATAGAAAATTTTGAAGATACAGTTTATTCAATAAAAAAAGCGCTAAAAAAAGCAGAAGAACTTCTTGGATTAAAAATAAAAAAAGTAGTTGCAGCTGTTCCTGAATTCGACTTACGTTTTACAAAAGGTGAAGGAGTCAATTCAATTACTAACGATGATGGAATAGTTACTAAAAATGATATCTCAAGAATAATGCAGACAAATGTATATAATAAAATAGATGAATTACATGAATTAATAACAGTCATTCCTATAGATTATAGATTAGATGATAATGTAGTAAAAAATCCTCTAGGATTAATGGGAAGTAAACTTAAACTAAATAGTTTAATAGTAAGTGCTCCTAAGAAAAATACATATTCATTTATAAAAGCAATAGAAAAATGTAATATTGAAGTAGTTGATATAATGCTTGGTAGCATTGCAGACTATGCTTTATTTGATAATGAATTTTTAAGATCTAATAATGGTATTATTATAAATCTTGGAGCTGGTAAAACTAGTATTTCATCATTTTATAAAGGAATATTAGTAAATGAAAAAGTTATTTTAAACTCTGGTGAAAATATAGATAAAGATATTTCATTTATGTATAAAACTAAATTAAATGATAGTAAGTTATTAAAAGAAAGATATGCACTTGCTTCAAAACAATTTGCAAATCCTAAAGAAGTAACAACAGTTATAAATAATTTAGGTGAAAAAGTAGAAATTAATCAATATGAATTAACAGAAATTGTATCTTCTAGATTGCTAGATATTTTAAAAAATGCAAAAAAAGAGATAAATTACTTAACAAAGAAAGAAATTAGTTATATAATAATAACAGGAGGATTGACAGAAATAAAGGATTTTCATATACTAGCAGAAAGTGTATTTGGAAAAAATGTTACTTTTGGAGATGTCAATATAATAGGTGTTAGAGATAATAAATACTCTACATCAGTAGGAATGATTAAAAATTTTAATAATAAATTAAATATGAAAGATAAGGATTTTTCTATATTTTCAGAAGATGATATTGAAGTATTAACATCTAGTGAAAAAAGAATTAATGTAGCAAGTGATTCAATACTAGGAAAAGTCTTTGGATACTTTTTTGATAATTAAGGGAGCGTGGAATAATGTTTGATTTACAAATGGATCAGATAGCAAAAATTAAAGTTATAGGAGTAGGTGGCGGTGGTTGTAATGCTGTTAACCGAATGATTGAATCAGGAGTAAAGGGCGTTGAATTTATAGTTGCTAATACAGATTTGCAAGTTTTAAATTCTTCTAAAGCAGAAAATAGATTGCAAATAGGTAAAGATATAACTAATGGATTAGGTGCTGGAGCTAATCCTGAGGTAGGAAGAGAAGCAGCTTTAGAAAGTAAAAATGAAATAGTAGAAGCTCTAAAAGGTGCCGATATGATTTTCGTAACTTGCGGAATGGGTGGTGGAACAGGTACAGGTGCTGCACCTGTCATAGCTGAAATTGCACAAAATTTAGGAGCTTTAACTGTTGGTATAGTAACTAAACCATTTAGATTTGAAGGTAAAAGAAGAATGGAACAAGCTATACTAGGATTAGATGAATTAAAAAAACATGTAGATACTTTGATAGTAATACCAAATGATAGATTAAGAGATATTATTGATAAATCAACTCCGATGGTAGAAGCATTCAAAGAAGTTGATAACGTTTTACATAGAGGAGTACAATCTATTAGTGATTTAATTGCTGTTTCAGGATTAGTTAACCTTGACTTTGCTGATGTTAAAGCAGTTATGGAAAAAAGAGGAAATGCACTTATCGGTATAGGATTAGGTGTAGGAGAAAACAGAGCTATCGAAGCTGCAAAACAAGCTGTATCTAGTCCACTTTTAGAAACAAGTATAGATGGTGCAACAGATGCAATTATTAACGTTACAGGTGGTAATTCATTAACATTATTTGAAGCAGAAGATGCTGCTGAAATAGTAAGACAAAGTGCTAATACAGATATTAATATTATATTTGGTGCAGTAATTAATGAAAATTTAAATGATGAAGTAATTGTTACTGTAATAGCAACAGGCTTTGAAGATAGTGAAGCTAAGAATTATTTAGATGAAAGAGAAAGTACACCTTCAAGAAGTCAAAAGAATGAACCAGAAGAAACAGATTTTGATATTCCATCTTTCTTAAGAGATAGAGATGATTTTTAAGAATTAGCGAAAGCTATTCTTTTTTTTGACATAATTTTTTTAAATTAAATATTATTATAATATTGGTGATAATATGGTTATATACTTAGACATAGTAATACTAATAAACTTTATTATGGATTTTTATATATTATCATCTGTTAAATTTTTACTTAAAAAAAACACTAAAATTATAAGAATATTTTTAGGTGCTTTAACGGGAAGTTTATCTATTTTAATTTTATTTTTTAAAATAAGTACACTTATTTTAAATATTATAAAAATTATACTTAGTATATTAATGATATTAGTTACTTTTGGAATAAAAGATTTTAAAAATAATATTACTTATTTATATGTAAATTCTATTATATTAGGAGGAACTTTATATTTAATAAATAATTCTTTAGGATATAAAGTAAATAAGTTTATTTTTATAAATAATGGATATAGTATAAACTTAATAATACTTATCTTAATTAGTCCATTAATAATATATCTTTATATAAAAGAATATTTAAAATTAAAAAAAATTATAAATACTTCTTATAAAATAACTATAAAATTTAAAACAAAAGAATTAAAACTAGATGCATTTTTAGATACAGGTAATAAATTAATTGATCCATATTTTGGACGGCCGATTATTTTAGTTAATAAAAAATATATTGATTTAAGAGGTAAAAAAATATTATATGTTCCTTTTAAATCATTAAATAATAATGGATTACTAAAATGTATTAGTTGTGAATATATTTTATTAGAAAATAAAATTATAAAAAATGTACTAATAGGAATTTCTGAAAATAATTTTAAAGTAGATTGTATTTTAAATGAAAGGTTATTTGATATATGAAAAAACTTATAGAATTAATTAAAAAGATATTAAAAAAAGAAAATATATGTTTATTTTTAGGAAGTACAGATATATTACCTCCACCACTAAGTCAAGAAGAAGAATTAAATTATTTAACTTTGAGTAAACAAGGAGATATGGAAGCTCGAAATAAATTAATAGAACATAATATAAGATTAGTAGTTTTTTTAGCTAAAAAATATGAAAATACAGGAGTAGATTTAGAAGATTTAGTAAGTATAGGTTCTATAGGATTAATAAAAGGAATAAATACTTATAATATAGATAAAAATATTAAATTAGCAACCTATTGTTCTAGATGTATTGCAAATGAAATACTTATGTTCTTAAGAAAAAATAAAAAAAGAAAAACAGAAATAAGTTTTGAAGATGCTCTTAATTATGATTCTGAAGGAAATGAACTACATTTAGAAGATATATTAGGTACTGATGAAGATATAGTTTATAAAGAATTTGAAGCCAAAATAGATAAAAACTTATTAGAAAAAGAATTAAATTCCCTTAGCAAAAGAGAAAGACATATTATGAAACTAAGATATGGACTAAATAATACTGATGAATATACTCAAAAAGAAGTTGCTTTAATGTTAGGAATTAGTCAATCATACATTTCAAGAATAGAAAAAAAAGTCATAAAAAGACTTAAAGCTACTATGAAAGTATAGTATTTTACATTAAAAATTTAATATGATAAAATTAACTTGGTGATTATATGAAAGAGCTAGGAACTATATTAGAAAATGAAGATTTAAAAAAGTATAACACTTATAAAATAGGTGGAAAAGCTAAATATTTAATAAAACCATATGATCAAGATAAATTAATAAAATTAATAGATTACTTAAATAAAAACAATATTAAATATATAATATTAGGAAAAGGAAGTAATGTAATACTTCCTGATGAAGACTTTGATGGAGCAATTATACTTTTAGATTATTTAAATGATATAAAAATAGACGGTGTTAATGTAGAAGTATCAGCAGGTATACTTTTAAATCAATTTATTAATATTTGTATAAATAATAACTTAAGTGGATTAGAAAATTTATATGGAATACCTGGTTCTTTAGGTGGTGCAATAAGTCAAAATGTAGGTAGTTTTAATAGTAACATAAGTGATAACTTAATTTCAGTAAAATATTTAGAAAATATGGAAGTTAAAGAAATATTAAAAAAGGATTGTAAATTTGAATATAGAAATAGTTTATTTAAACATGATAATAAAAAAATAATTTTATCAGCAAAATTTACTTTAAATAAAAGTTCTAAAGAAATTATGAATAATATTATTAAGAAAAATATGCAACAAAGATTAGAAAAACAACCTTTAGAATATCCAAATGCAGGAAGCGTTTTTAAAAACTTTTCTGATATTAGTGCAGGAAAACTAATAGAAGATTTAAATTTAAAAGGATACCATATTAATGGAGCATACGTTTCTAATAAACATGCTAATTTTATAATTAATAAAAATAAAGCTACTTCTAAAGATATAAAAGATTTAATATTATATATTAAAAATAAAGTTAAAGTAGAAACAAATAGAGATTTAGTTTTAGAACAAATAATAATAGATTATAATGAAGATACTTAAAAGTATCTTTTTTTTTAAAGGAAATACCAAAAAATCTTCAATATATATTATGAAGGGAGCAAATAATGAAAAAAATAAAGGAGGTTATACAGGAAGAAGTTAGTGATTGTGGTATATGTTGTCTTTTATCAATTATAAAATATTATGGAGGATATATCCCTTTAGAAACATTAAGAATTAATACTAATACAAATGAATATGGAACTACTGCATATGAACTTGTTAATTATTCTAAAAAAATAGGATTTAATTCTTATGGAGAAAAGAAAAATAAAATAGATAGTATAAATTATCCTGTAATTGTACATCTAAAACTAGAAAATAATTTTTATCATTATGTAGTAATTTATAAAATAGATAAAGAATCGGTTTTTATAATGGATCCATCTGTTGGTAAAAAGAAAATAAAAAAAGACGAATTCTATCACTTGTTTACAGGGGTTATATTATATTTTATTCCAATTAATAAAATACCTTATTATAAAAAAAATAATATAATTAATAAAAAGTTAAAAGACAATATCAAAAATAATAAACAAAAATATATATTGATATTATTTTTATCTTTTTTAATACTTATTTTTACTTTAATTATTGGATTTGAAATAAATATATTAAACAAGAATTTAAATTATTTATATTTATTGATAATATTTATTATAGTTAGTGAAATATTATCCATTATAAAAAATAATATGATTTTAAAAATAACAACAAATTTCAATTTAAACTTCATATCTGAATTTGTTATTCATTTATTTAAACTCCCTTTATATTATTTAAAATTAAAGCCAAAAGGTGAGATAGTTACAAGATTTAATGAAATAAATACTATAAGTAGAGAATTTATTTCTAATTTTTTAGACATAATATATAAAGTTATACTGATTAGTTTTATAATAATACTACTATTAATACTAAATATAAAAATAACTTTAATGATATTATTTATTTTATCTATATTTTGTTTTTATAATATACGAATATTTAAAAGTATTATAAACGAAATAAGATATTCTATAAATTTAGAAGAAAGCTATAATTCTAATATTATAGATTATATATCTAATATAGAGACAATTATTAATTTAAATAGTTTTGATTACTTTATAAAAAATATAAATAATAATTTAATTAAAAAAAACGATTTAAATATAAATATTAATAAAAAAATATTAAGAATAAATTTAGTAAATAATATATTATTAAATAGTCTTATATTAATTATCCTATACTTATTTTTAAAAAATAATATATCATTTTCTACAAGTATGACATTATTTATTTTAACTAATTATATTATCTTAGAATTAAAATCATTAATAGAATATTATCCAACTTACTCTCTTTTAAAATCTATGATTAAAAAAAATAATGATTTCTTATCCGTTACTCTACATGAAAAAAATAAAATAATAAAAAAATTTAAAGACATAAATATAAATAAATTATCATATGAAATAAATAATAATAAAATACTAAAAAATATAAATTTAGTTATAAAAAATAAAGATAAAATATTAATAAGCGGTCCTTCTGGTATAGGAAAAAGTACTTTATTAAAAATATTATCTAAAGAAATTAATACTTATGAAGGTAGCGTTAGACTAGATAATATAGACTTAAATAACTTAAATACAAAAAAACTAATATCTTATACCTCTCAAAATGATAGTTTATTTGATGATACAATTTTAAAAAATATAACTTTAGATAAAAAAATTAATGAAAAATATTTAAATAATATAATTAAAATTTGTAGAATAAATAATATAAATAGTGTAAAAAAAATGGGATTAAATGCTAGTCTAATAAATAATTCTAATCTTAGTGGTGGAGAAAGAAATAGAATTATTTTAGCAAGAAGTTTAGTAAATTCAAAAAATATAATTATACTCGATGAAGTATTAAAAGAAGTAGATTATAAATTAGAAGTAGATATAATAAAAGATATGTTAAATTATTTTAAAAATAAAACTATAATATATGTTAGTCATAAAGATGTAAATTTCTTATTTAATGAAGCTTTAGTTTTAGGAAAGGAGTAGCTAATGGTTTTAAATAACGAAGAACTAAAATTAATTGAAGGTGGCGGCACTGCCAATAAATTAGGCATTGGAATAATACTAACTACAATAGGTACTTTCATAATTGGTTTTATAGATGGATTTTTAAGACCACTTAAGTGCAATTAATGACAGATATAGAACTGAAAAAAACTATAGGTGGAGCAAGTAGTACTTCAGGAAACTTTATTAGTGCTATGGTAAAGTTATTCACTGCATTTTTGGAAATGGGAAGAAATGTAGGAAGTGCTTTAAACTATGCTTTACATAAAAAAGTATGTAAGTAAGAAGTGAAATTCACTTCTTATTTATTTTAAAAATTATATGTAAAGAGATTATAAAAATTGATTTAATTAATTAAGCTTTTCTTTAAGATTATAGTATACTAATAATGTGATATTATGGAAAAAACAATAAAAAATATATTAAAAAAAATTGAATCTCAAGGATACAAAGCATACATTGTTGGAGGCTATGTTCGTGATAAACTAATGGGCATAAATTCAAGAGATATAGATATATGTACTAATGCATTACCTAAAAAAGTTATTGAAATATTAAATTTAGATAATAAAGCTTCTGATAATTATGGTTGTATAAATATTAAAACAAAAAAATTTAATATAGATATTACAACGTTTAGAAAAGAAATGAATTATGATATGCATAAACCAAAATCTATAGAATACATAGATGATATAAAAACAGATCTTTTGAGAAGAGATTTTACAATAAATACTATTTTAATTAATTCAAAAGGAAAATTTATAGATTACTTTAACGGAATTGAAGATGTAAAAAAACGCCAAATTAAATGTGTTGGTGATACTAAATTTAAACTAAAAGAAGATCCATTAAGAATGTTAAGAGCTATTAGATTTTCTGTTTTATATAATATGAAATTAGATGATGAAATAGTATCTTTTATTAAAGATAATGGTAGTTTATTAAAAACAGTTACTACATTTAGAAAAAAAGAAGAACTTGATAAAATTTTTATATCTAAAAGTAAAATAACGGGATTGATTTTATTAAAAGAATTAGATTTATTAAAACCATTAGGTATTAATTTTATAGATATAAAGTATACTAATGATATATTAGGTATATATGCTCAAATAAATATAGAAGAAGAATATCCTTTTTCTAAAAATGAAAAAGATTTAATAAATAAAATTAGAGAAGTTATAAATAATAAAGAAATTAATAATATAACTTTATATAAATATGGATTATATGTTAACTTAGTAGCGGGAGAAATACTTGGATATAGTCATGAAAAGATAAATAAAAAATATAAAAGTTTACCAATAAAATCAAGAAAAGATATAAAAATTTCTTATAAAGATATAGTTTTAATAAAGAATAATTGCTATAATAATTTGAGTGATATTTATTTGGAAATAGAAAATAATATATTGCTATATAAAATAAAGAATAATAAACGCGAAATAATAAAATATTTGAAAGAATGTGGTGAGAATGAGTAATAAAACTATATTTGATATTATTAAAAATAAAGATTATATTATAAGACCATTTCTTTTTAAAATAGTTAAAGATAATAATTTATCTGTTATAGAGTTTATGTTATTAATATTTTTATCAAATCAAGAACATCCAGAATTAGATTTAAATTTGATAAATAATGTTACTTCATTAACTAAAGAAGAAATATTATCAGCATTTAGTTCTTTAACAAAAAAAGGATTAATATCTACAGTTATAAAAAAGACTGAAGATAGAGTAATTGAAGAAATAAGTTTAGATGGAATATATAAACTTGCTGCAATAAATATTAATAAAGATATAGAAAAGAAAAACGAATTAAATATATTTGAATTATTTGAAAAAGAATTTTCAAGAAAATTAACACCAATGGAATATGAATTAATTAATGCTTGGTTAAATAGTGGAATGAATGAAGCAATTATCAAAGAAGCATTAAAAGAAGCTACATATAATGGTGTAAGTAATTTAAGATATATTGATAAAATAATTTATGAATGGAATAAATTAGGGTATTCTACTGTAGAAGATATAAAAAATGCTAAAATTAAAAGAGAGGAAGAAAAAAAAGAAGAAACTACTAACTTCTTTGAATATAATTGGTTAGATGAAAACTAATGACTTTTTAGATAAATTAAATACAATGATTCCTGATGCACGTTGTGCACTAAATTATAATAAAGATTATGAATTATTAATTGCAACAGTTTTATCTGCACAATGTACTGATAAAAGAGTAAATAAAGTAACTGAAGTATTATTTAATAAATATGATATATTTAGTTTAGCAAATGCAGAATTAAAAGATATTGAAAAAATAATTTATAGTTGTGGAAACTATAAAAAGAAAAGTATCTATATAAAAGAAATAGCAAATAGATTAGTTAAAGAAAAATCAGGTATAGTACCAAACGATAGAGAATACTTAGAAGGATTACCTGGTGTAGGAAGAAAAACTACTAATGTAGTATTATCAAATTTATATGATGTTCCTCTTATTGCAGTAGATACTCATGTAGAAAGAGTTAGCAAAAGATTAAAACTAGCTAATAAATCAGATAGTGTATTAGTTGTAGAAAAAAAACTTATGAAAAAACTTCCAAAATATACTTGGTCTAGAACACATCATCAATTAGTATTATTTGGAAGATATATTTGTAAAAGTCAAAAACCAGAATGTGAAAAATGTTTATTTACAAATAATTGTGAATATTTTAAAAAAAGAAAAAATAGTTAACAAATGTTAGCTTTTTTTTAATATATTTTTTAAAATTATGATATAATCAATTTGGTGAATGAAAATGTCTACTAAGAGAAGTGAACAGAGAGAAAAAATAATGACTATCTTATATCAAGTAGAAATGTATAAAAAAAATAAATATGAATATTCTTTAGAAGATGTAATAAAAGAAAATACAGATATAAGAAGTGATTTTATAAATAATATTGTAAATGGAGTTATTGAAAAAGAACAATCATTAAATGAAATAGCAAATAAATATTTAAAAAATTGGACAATAGAAAGATTAGATAATTTAGGAGCAACAATATTAAGAATGGCTATTTATGAAATAAAATATATGGATACTCCACCAATAGTTGTTATAAATGAAGCTGTTGAACTAGCTAAAAAATACAGCGATGAAAATGTTAGAAAGATGATAAATGCTGTTTTAGAAAAAATAGTAAATGAATAATATAGAAATCCTATATTGTTTTTTAAATAGGTGATAAAGTGGAAAGAAGATATATAACAGTTACAACTTTAAATAAATATTTAAAAAATAAATTTGATACTGATCCTAATATTCAAACAATATTCTTAAAAGGAGAAATTTCAAATTATAAAGGTCCTACAAGAGGACATTTATATTTTACTTTAAAAGATGAATATTCTCGTATAAGTGCAGTAATGTTTTCAACACAAGCTAAAAAGTTGAATTTTGAACCAAAAGATGGAATGAAAGTTTTAGTAATAGGAAGAGTTAGTATTTATGAAGCTAATGGTGGATATCAAATTTATATAAATGAAATGGTAGAAGATGGTATTGGTAATTTATATTTAAAATTTGAAGAATTAAAGAAAAAATTATCACAAGAAGGATTATTTAATGAATCTCATAAAAAACAAATACCTAAATTCCCTGAGAAAATAGGAATAATTACTGCACCACAAGGTGCTGCAATAAAAGACATACTAAGTACTATAAAAAGAAGATTCCCTTGTGTTGAAACAATATTATTTCCAAGTTTAGTACAAGGAGATTTAGCAGCAACAAACATAGTTAATCAAATAAAAGTTGCAGATCAATATAATCTAGATGTTTTAATTGTCGGAAGAGGCGGAGGCTCAATAGAAGATTTATGGAGCTTTAATGAAGAAATTGTAGCAAGGGCAATATATGATGCTAAAACGCCTATCATTTCAGCTGTTGGACATGAAATTGATTTTACTATAAGTGACTTCGTATCGGATTTAAGAGCACCAACTCCAACAGGCGCTGCAGAGATGGCAGTACCAAACATAATTGATGTAAAAAATTTCTTAAATCAATTAAATATTAGATTAAATAAAAATATAAAAAATATAATAGAAATTAATAATAAACATTTAGAAGTATTTAAAAAAAGTTATGTTCTTACTAATCCTTTAGCACCTTTTGAAATAAAAGAACAAAAACTAGATAATTTTATTAATGAACTTAATAGTAAAATTAAATATATATTAGATTTAAAGATAAAAAGATTAGATAATATAAAAGCAAATTATACTTTAAATAATCCTGATACTATATTATCTCAATTTAATAATAATTATGAATTATTACTAAATAAGCTTAATTTATTAAATCCATTAAATATTTTAAGTAAAGGATATAGTGTAGTAAAGAAAGATAATAAAGTTATTAAAGATATAAAAAATATAAAAATTAAAGATAAAATTAATATAAAATTATATAAAGGTAGCATTGATGCTGTTATAGAAGGGATAAATAAAAATGAATGAAAAAAAATTTGATGAGTTATTAAATGATATAGAAAAAATAGTAAAAGATTTAGAAAGTGGAAATATAGATTTAGAAACTAGTATAGAAAAATATACAGAAGCTATGAAAATGATAAAAATATGTTCTGATAAATTAAATAAAGCTACAGATTCTGTAAATAAAATATTGGAAGAAAATGGAAATTTAAATGATTTTATTATAAGTGAATAACCATAAATTGGTTATTTATTTTTTTTAATATTTTACATACTAATATTGGTGGTAGTATGAAGAAAAAAGTAATAACATTAATTATATTATTATTATTTCCAATTAACGTATTAGCTTATTCTGATTATATAATTCCAGGTGGAGATAATATTGGTATAGAAGTATATAATAAAGGAATAATAGTTATAGGTTTTTATAAAGTTAATAATAAATATAATACGAATGATTTAAAAATAGGAGATATAATTACTAAAGTAAATGATATAAAAGTTAATACTATTGAAGAAATGATAAAAGCTATAGAAGAAACGAATTTAGATGATAAAATAAATTTAACTATATTAAGAGATAATAAAGAATTAACTTACGAATTTAATTTAATTAATGTTAATGGTGTTTATAAAACAGGATTATATGTTAAAGATACTATAAGTGGTATAGGAACATTAACTTATATAGATCCAACTACTTCAATTTATGGAGCATTAGGTCATGAAATAATAGAAAGCAATAGTATGCAAAGTATAGAAGTAAGAAAGGGTACTATATTTGAAAGTTTAGTAACTAGTATTGATAGATCTAGTATAGGTGTTGCGGGAACAAAGAATGCTAAGTTTTATTCAAGTAATATATTTGGTAATGTAAAGAAAAATACAACTTCTGGAATATATGGAACATATACAGATGACTTGCCAAACAAGGAATTATTGTTAGTTGGTAAACCAGATGATTTAAAATTAGGTAAAGCTAGTATTTATACTGTTATAAGTGGAGAAAAAGTTGAAGAATTTGAGATAAATATTACTAAAATTAATAAAAAATCAGGAATTAAAAATATAACTTTTGAAGTTACCGATTCTAGATTAAAAGATAAAACAGGTGGTATTGTTCAAGGAATGAGTGGTTCTCCAATAATACAAGATAATAAAATATTTGGAGCAGTAACTCATGTTATTGTTTCAAATCCAAATACAGGTTATGGAATATTTATTACTACAATGTTAGAAGAAGGTGAAAAATAAAGTCTTTAATAGACTTTTTTTCTAAAATTCTAAATTTTAGCTAGTATTTTTTTTAAAATGTGCTATAATACAAATATATTTTAAATTGATGAAGTGGACGAGTAATATAGATAATATTCTTAAAAGAGAGCTGTGTTGGTGAAAATCAGCAGATAAAACTATATGAATAACACCACTGAGATTTTTTCTGAAATTAGTAGGAAAAAACGGAATATACCGTTATATATAAGAGATATCAGTTATGATAATTAAGGGTGGTACCGCGATAATTCGCCCCTTTATCATAACTTTTTTTATTAGGAGGAAAACATGATTGATAAGAAAAAATTAGAAAGTTATGCAGAAAAATTAATGTTTAGAATGAGTGATAGTGAATATGAAACTCTATTAAAAGAATTTGATATAATTTTAAAACAAATGAAATTAATAGAAGATTTAGAAGGAATAGAAAAAGTTAATCCAATGACATTTCCATTTATAACTTATGAACAATCATTAAGAGAAGATGAAGTAAATGAAGATGAAGTTTTAACTTTAGATGAAGTTCTTGCAAATACAAAACATGTTGTTAAAGATCAAGTTAAAGTTCCAAAGGTGGTGGAATAGATGAATTATAGAAAGTTAAGTATAGAAGAATTACATGAGTCTTTAGAAAGAAAAGAATTTACTAGCGAAGATTTGTTTAAAGAAGCACAAACTCTTGCAAAAAAATATCAAAGTGATATAAATGCTTTCGTAACAATATTAGATAGATATTCTTGTAGACCAAAAAAAGATACAATATTAAAAGGGATACCTTATTCTTTAAAAGATAATTTCTCAACATCAGGTATATTAACAACAGCATCATCTAATATACTTAAAAATTATGTTCCGGTATATGATGCAACAGTTTATAAAAAATTAAAAGATGCAGGAGCAGTATTAATTGGAAAAAATGTGCTTGATGAACTTGCAATGGGTGGAACTGGTACAACTGCTCATACAGGAATAGTAAGAAATCCTTGGAATAAAGAGCATATGATAGGAGGATCTTCCGCAGGAAGCTGTGCATCAGTTGCATTAGGTATAGTTCCTTTTTCAATAGGAAGTGATACAGGAGATAGTGTAAGAAAACCAGCAGCATTTGGAGGAGTTGTAGGATTTAAACCTACATATGGAAGAATATCTAGATATGGACTTTTCGCTTTTGCATCAAGCTTAGATCATGTTGCATTATTTTCAAGAAATGTTCGCGATGCTGCAATAGTTACTAATATTTTAAAAGGACCTGATTCACACGATATGACTTCTTTAAGTGATGATGGACTAGATTATACAAAATCTCTTACAAATAGTGTAAAGGGTAAAAAATTATTTTATATAAAAGAAGCTTGCAATATAAATTCATATAAAAATCCAAGTGAAATGTTAAGAAAGACATTAGAAAATTTTCAAGAAGTTATAAATAAATGTGAAAGCTTGGGAATGACTGTAGAAGAAGTTTCTATTGACGAAAATTTATTAAATGCATTATATCCATCTTATATGACTATATCATGTGCAGAAGCTACAAGTAATAATTCTAATTTAACAGGAATACATTTTGGTAATAGACAAGATGGTGAAACTTATGAAGATATTATGTTTAATACTAGAACAGAAGGTTTTTCTGAACTTATTAAAAGAAGATTCGTAATAGGCTCTTACGTTTTACAAAAAGAAAATCAAGATAAATTATTTTTAAATGCCTGTAGAGTAAGAAGAATGATTGTAGATAAAATGCATGAACTATTTAAAACTTATGATGGATTGATTATGCCCGCTAGTGGTGGCGTAGCACCTAAATTTGGTGAGAAGACTGATACTTTATCAAGTGAATATTTGATATTAGAAAACCATTTATGTATAGGAAATTTTGGCGGATTCCCTAGCATTACAATACCAAGTGGATTTATAGAAGGACTTCCAATTGCAGTAAATATAACTTCTAATATTTTAGAAGATGCAGAAGTTTTAAATATTGCATATCAAATAGAAAGTACAATGAATTATAAAAATCAGATAGTAGGTGATGATAATGTATAAAGTTATTATTGGATTAGAAGTACACTGTGAAGTTTTAACTAATTCTAAAAATTTCTCAGGTTCAAAAAATACTTATACTAATGAACCTAATGTAAACGTTATGCCTGTTGATATAGGACTACCTGGAATTTTACCTGTTGTTAATAAAGAAGCTTGTAGAAAAGCTTTAAAAACTGCTATGGCATTAAATTGTGAAACTCCTGATGAAATTATATTTGATAGAAAAAATTATTACTATCCAGATTTACCAAAAGGATATCAAATTACACAAGTTACTAAACCATTTGGACGAAGAGGTCATTTATCATTTTTAGTTAATGGGAAAGAAAAAACTGTTGATATTCATCAATTACATTTAGAAGAAGATACCGCTTCTTTAGAACATTATTCTAATTATTCACTAATAGATTATAATCGTTCAGGTATACCATTAATGGAAATAGTTACAGAACCTTGTATTTATTCTGCTGATGAAGCAGTGAGATTTTTAGAAACACTAAGAAACGTATTTCTATATTGTGAAGTAAGTGAAGCTAAAAGTGATAAAGGACAAATGCGTTGTGATGTTAACATTTCTTTAATGAAAGATACTGATAAAGAATTTGGTACTAAAGTAGAAATGAAAAATATAAATGCATTCGCTAGTGTTAAAGCAGCTATTGAATATGAAATAAAAAGACAAAGTGAAATACTTGATAAAGGAGAAAAAGTTATTCAAGAAACAAGACGTATTGATGAAGATGGTAAAACTTATTCAATGAGAGAAAAAGTTGATGCAGTAGATTATAAATATTTTGTAGAACCTAACTTAGCTCCTGTTAAACTAACTGATGAATTTAAAGAACAAGTAAAAAATGAAATTCCAGAGTTAGAATATTCAAGAATTAAAAGATATATGGATATGGGAATAAGTGAAAATGATGCTCAAACTATTGCAAAAGAAAAAGATATATCTAATTATTTTGATGAATTAATTAAATATACAAATAATATTAGTTTAAGTACTAATTGGTTAACTATAATAATATTAGGTTCTTTAAATAAATTATCAATTAGTATAAATGAATTAAATATTACTCCTAAAATGTTAGCAAATGTAATAAATTTAGTTGATAAAAAAGAACTTTCTAGTCAACTAGCTAAACAAATAGTTTATGAAGCTATGGATAAAAAATGTGATCCAGCTATAATTATTGAAAAATCTAATATAAAAACAATATCTAATGAAGATGAACTTTTAAATATTGTAAATGAAATTATAAAAGAAAACCCAACACAAGTAGAAGAATATTTGGGTGGTAAAGAAATGGTTGCAAACTTCTTAGTTGGAAAAGTTATGCAAAAAACAAATAAACAAGCAAATCCAGCTACATCTTTAAAATTAATAAAGGAACAATTAGAAAGGATGAGAAAATGAATAATATTTATAGAGATTGTTATGCAGGTAAATTAACTGAAGAATATATTGGAAAAACTGTAAGAATTTGTGGTTTTGTTGAAAATATAAGAGATCATGGTGGTGTTATATTTGTAGATTTAAGAGACCAATTTGGAGTTATACAATTAGTAAGTAATGACGATAAAATATTTGATGGTATTACAAAAGAATCAAGTATTACACTAACAGGAACGGTAAGAAAAAGAGATGAAGATGATTATAATGATCATATTAAAACAGGTACTATTGAAGTATTAGTTAGTTCTTTAGAGGTATTAGGATTAGCAGAAAATGTTTTACCATTTGAAATTATGACTAGTACTAATACTAGTGAAGATGTAAGATTAAAATATAGATATCTTGATTTAAGAAATCCAAAAGTAAAAAATAATATCTTATTTAGATCAAAAGTAATAAATTATTTAAGAAATAAAATGATTGATAATGGTTTTTGTGAAATACAAACTCCAATATTAACAGCATCTAGTCCAGAAGGAGCAAGAGATTTTATAGTTCCATCAAGAAAATTTCATGGTAAATTTTATGCATTACCTCAAGCTCCACAACAATTTAAACAACTTTTAATGGCTGCAGGATTTGATAAATATTTTCAAATTGCACCATGTTTTAGAGATGAAGATGCAAGAAGTGATAGAATATATGGAGAATTTTATCAATTAGATTTAGAAATGTCTTTTGCAACTGAAGAAGATGTTTATGAAATAGGAGAAAAAATATTTAAAGAAACATTTGAAGAATTTACTGATAAAAGAGTATCAAGTTCTCCTTTTAAAAGAATAAGTTATCAAGAATCTATGTTAAAATATGGAACAGATAAACCAGATTTAAGAAATCCATTAGAAATAATTGATTTAACTGATGAATTTACAGATACTGAATTTAAACCATTTAGAGGAGTAACAGTAAGAGGAATAAAAGTAGATGGTATTGGTGATAAATCTAATTCGTGGTTTAATGATTTAGTAGATTATGCTAAAACTATTGGTATGCCTGGAATTGGTTATATTACTGTAATGGAAGATATGTCATTCAAAGGACCTATTGATAAATTCTTAACAGATTATGAAAGAGAGAGTTTAATAAAGAAAGCTAACCTTATACCTAATTCAGTATTATTCTTTATCGCAGATAGAAAAAATGCTTCAAAATTAGCAGGACTAATTAGAGATGAATTAGGTAAAAGACTTGATTTATTAGATGAAAATGTTTTTGAATTTTGTATTATAAATGATTTTCCAATGTATGAATGGAGTGAAGAAGAAGAAAAATATGATTTCACTCATAATCCATTTAGTATGCCTAAAGGTGGCCTTGAATCTTTAGAAAAACTTGAACCAGATAAAATTGTCGCTAATCAATTTGACTTCGTATGTAATGGTGTAGAACTTGCAAGTGGTGCAGTAAGAAATCATGATTTAAATATTATGAAAAAGGCATTTAGTTTAGCAGGATATACAGAAGAAGACTTAAAAGAAAGATTCAAAGGATTATATAGAGCATTTAGTTTTGGAGCACCTCCTCATGCTGGAATGGCTCCAGGAATAGATAGAATAATAATGATGCTTTTAGGAGAAGAAAATATAAGAGAAACAATAGCATTCCCAATGAGCGCAAGTGGTAGTGATTTAATGATGGGCGCGCCAACAGAAATAAGTGAAGCTCAATTAAGAGAAGTTCATATAAAAGTTAGAGATAAAAATTAATACTAGTTTTCTAGTATTTTTTTAATAAGCTTTAAAAAAAGATAATTTTCTTGTATAATACTCATTAGGTGATAAAAATGTTTGAATACATGGGAGATAGAATTTCTAATGCAATAAAGAATATAAGAGGTATGGGTAGAATTACTGAAGAAAATATTAGTGATGCTATGCGTGAAATAAGAATGGCACTTCTAGAAGCTGATGTAAACTATGAAGTTGTAAAAGAATTCGTAAGAAATGTCAAAGAAAAAGCATTAGGAATGGAAGTAGAAAAAAATCTAAAACCTGATGAATTATTTATAAAATTAGTAAAAGATGAATTAGTTAGTTTATTAGGAACAGATTATGTTGAATTAAAAAAAGATAAAAAACCAACAATAGCAATGATGGTTGGATTACAAGGTAGTGGAAAAACAACTACAGTTGGAAAACTTGCTAATATGTTAAGAAAAAAATATAATAAAAAACCTTTATTAGTTGCATGTGATATATATAGACCAGCAGCTATTGATCAATTAGTAAGTATAGGAAAATCTTTAAATATAGAAGTTTTTGAAAGAGGTAAAAAAAATCCATTAGAAATAATAAAAGAAGCATTATCTTATGCTAATTCTAATAATTTTGATTACATTATTATAGATACCGCAGGTAGATTACATATAGATGTAGAATTAATGAATGAATTAAGTGATATAAATGAACTTGCAAAACCAGATGAAATACTTTTAGTAATAGATGCTATGATGGGACAAGATGCAATTAATGTAATTAAAGGATTTAATGATAAACTACCACTAACAGGTGCAATATTAACTAAAATGGATGGAAATACTAAAGGTGGTGTTGCATTATCTGTAAGACATCTAACTAATATTCCAATTAAATTTTTAGGTACTAGTGAAAAAATGGATGGTTTATCTGAATTCTATCCTGAAAGAATGGCTGAAAGAATTCTTGATATGGGAGATATTTTATCTATCGCTGAAAAAGTTGAAGGTGTAATTGATGAAAGTGAAGCTAATGACTTAGCTCGTAAAATGAAAAAAGGTAATTATGATTTAGAAGATTTTTTAAAAAACTTAAAACAAATTAAAAAACTTGGGCCTTTAGAAAATTTATTAAAAATGTTACCAGGAGCAAGAAAAATGGGACTTAATAATATATCAATTAATCCAAAAGACTTTTCTCATATAGAAGCTATTATTTTATCTATGACTCCTTATGAAAGACATCATCCTGAGGTATTAAAAAACTCAAGAAAATTAAGAATTAGTAAAGGTTCTGGAAGAAGTGTCGAAGAAATAAATAGACTATTAAAACAATTTGAACAAATGAAAATAATGATGAAACAAGTAAGTAATGGTAATATGAATTTACCATTTAATTAGGGGGATATTATGTTTGAAATACCATTTATATATTTAGTTTTAACTGCATTTCAATTATTATTGCAATATGATGATAGAAATAAAGTACTTATAAAAGATTTAAAAAAATATACAAAATTTATAGTTGATGAATTAAAAGAAATATCTAAAGAATCAGATGATTTTGATGGAGAAATAAAAGATATAGATTTTGATACCGAATTAGATTTTATATTAAATGAATATCCTAATTTATTTAAATTAGAAAATGATACTTTAGTAATTAATCCACAATTTACTTTATTAGATGTTTCTTTAATCGTTTCATGTTTTGAAATATTTAAAGAAGAAATGTCTGTATTAACGCATACTAAAGAAAGTTGGGAATATCTTAATATAAATAAAATAAAAGACAAAATAGAAGCTTATAAAAATAACGAAAGACATATCGAAAAAATATATGAATCAAGTGGTGAATATAAAGAAGCTACAATGGAAAATCTTCTAAATTTAAGAAATTTACAAAATATAGAAGTGTTTTCTAATGGAATTTTTTATATAGAAAAAGTATGGGTATATTTAACTCTTTTAGATTTAACAGATGATGAAGAAGAAAAAGAACGTTCATATAATCAAAAATTTTATAAAAATAGTAAATATGCTGAATTAATAAAAAATGAAGGAGCAGATAACTTAGATTTAGATGTAATGATGAATAATGCATTTCAAAAAGCAATATTTTCTAATGAACCTATATTCAAAAAGAAATTTGAAGATATGGTATTATCACTTATGTACTTTAGAGATGTAGAAGAAAGAGATAAGTATGCTTTAAAATATGAATCTACTAAAGAATCTGATCAAATTGAAGAATTCGATGAAAATGTTCAAAGAGAAATGTTTTCTATTTTAGGTATAGAAGATATGGATTCAGTTGAAATTGGCTATAGAGAAGAAGGATTAGATTTAGAAATTCCTATAGAATATATAAAAAGAACGAAAACAGAAGGCGAAGATCAATTTGTACTTTCATTTACTTTAGAAGAAGATAATAATTTTTATTTATTATATCTTAAAAAAATTGATGAATATGAAGAAGCTTATGGATTACCAGAAAACTTTGTACAAATTAGAAAAAGATTAATTTATTTATTAGATAATTGTGCTTATAAACTTTATAATAAAGAAAAAAGACTTGAACTTTATAAAACATTAGATATAAATTTAGATGAATTTTATTTAACAAGATATAAATTAGAAGCAGAATACTTTATAGAAGAAATATTTTCAACTACTGCAGTTAAAGTATTAGAAAAATTATTATTTATTTCAACTTATTATGAATTAACACATGATAAAGAAATAGAAACTTTATTAAGTAAATATAGTGATAATAAAGACTATAAAAAATATAAAGAAATTATATTATGTAATAAAAATATAAATATTTTGAAAAAAAATAAAAATAATTAAAAAAGTGTTGACAAACAAAAACTATTGTCATATACTAATAGTAGCTTAGATATAATAATATAGACTCTATATTAGTTTAGTTGTTTTCTAACTATTCTATAGAGAGGTATTCATTCCTTTTGTTGAGTCTATGTTGATATCCTTCCCAGTTATCGAGAGTAGGGTTGGTATTAATTACTAATGTTATTATTGATATTGGGAACTCTTTATTCTAAGAAAATCTAACTTTTAGTATAGTTAGAATCTTATCAAATCTAAGTGTTGCAATTGTAATTGAGAAAGAAAACTCATGATGGTAAGATGTTGTACTAAATACTGATAATATTTAGTTCAGATTAATTTCTGATTTATACAATTTTTCAAAAACTCGAACCAATAGTGTTATCAGCGCTATTGGTTTTTGTTTTATAAAAATAGTTAAATTATACTAGTACATAAAATTCATTTATACATAAAATATCTTAGAAAGGATAGTGTACTATGTATAATTTTAGATGTATCGATAGTGAAAAACCAATGATGTATAATGGAAATATGTCTATGGAAGGTATGGAATGCCCTGTAGTATATGAATGTCCAATAGAAAGAGTATGCCATAGAGAAATACATCATCATGTTCCACATGTTTGCCCTATAAATACAAGAGTTATAAATCATCACATTTATACTCATACTTATACTCCTGAATATACTTGTTGTGAAGAAAACGAAAAATGCGATGTTTATCAAGGAAAATGTGATCAGTTCTAAAAGTATCTTAAGATACTTTTTTTATTAAAAATCTTTATATTTTGTTTTATTTATGTTAAACTATTCTAAAATATGAGGTGTAGTATGCAAGAGTTTGAAGAATTAAAAAGAATGATAAATAAATATAATAAAGAAGAGATAAACAAAATTATTAAAGCTTTTAAATTTGCTAAAGAAGCTCATAGTGGACAAAAGAGGGATAGTGGTGAAGATTATATTATTCATCCTATAAATGTATGTATAAACCTTGCAAAATTTAATGCAGATGGTGCTACACTAGTAGCAGGAATGCTACATGATGTTGTAGAAGATACAAAATATACCCTTAAAGATGTAGAAGATAATTTTGGAAAAGAAGTAGCAGATTTAGTATTGGGTGTTACCAAGATAAGTAATATTCATTTTTCATCATCTGATGAAGCATATGATGCTAATATAAGAAGAATAATAACTAGTTTAAATAAAGATGTAAGAATTATAATAATAAAATTATGTGATAGATTACATAATATGAGAACTCTTAATTATAAATCTAAAGAAAAACAACCTAAATATGCAATGGAAACTCTATCTATATATGTTCCTTTAGCTTATTTTATAGGTGCTTATAGATTAAAGTGTGAATTAGAAGATATATGTTTATATTATTTAGATAAAGATTTATATGAACAATTAGAACTTACTCTTTCTAAAGTTGCAAAAGATTATAAAAAATGTATAGAGGAAACTGAAGAAAAAATAGGGGATATATTAAAAGAAAATAATATTACTTTTAATATACGTACTAAAATAATTAATGTATATAAAATATATAAAAAATTAAAATTAGGTTATAAATTAGAAGATATACATGATTTAGTTAATGTAAAAATTATAGTATCTAATATTGATGAATGTTATAAAGTATTAGGTTTAGTTCATAAAGTTTTTCCACCATTTAATTCTAAATTTAAAGATTATATAGCAGTACCTAAAACAAATATGTATAGTTCCTTACATACTACAGTTTTTGGACCTAAAAATCACTTAATACAATTACAAATAAAAACTCAAGAAATGGATGATATAAATACATTTGGTTTAGCAAGCTATTGGAAAAAATATAAAGCATTTGGTTCTAAAAAGATGCAAGAAGAACTATTAAAAAATTATCAATTTATTTCAACTATATCTTTATTAAATGAATCTATAGAAAATGATAAATTATTTTTAGAAACAATAAAATTAGAAATATTTACAAATAATGTATATGTTTATAGTGCTAGTGGAAAAATAGTTGAATTACCTAATAATTCTACTCCAATAGATTATGCTTATAAACTTAATAAAGAAGTTGGAAACCATATTAAGAAATGTTTTGTAAACGGAAAAGAAGTTCCATTAGATTATAAACTTAAAAATAAAGATAGAGTTATAGTTATAATAGATAAAAAAATTAAACCTAAAAAATATTGGTTTAAGATGGTTGAAACTACTAGAGCAAAAAGATGTATTGAAGAATATTTTAATAGTAAATAAAACGTATAAATTAAACGTTTTATTTTTTTATATTTTAATTTGCGTGTTATAATATAAAAAGTAAATTCTTATAGGAGTACCATATGGATGAGAAGGTAATTAGATTTTTTAAAAAGATTAATTTTGAAGAAGTAGATGCTTTTAATTCGTCTAAAATTTCAAAAGTAGTAATTAATAAACTAAGTAATGAATGGACAGTATATATAGAAAATTATAATCCAATTGATATAGATACTTTAATCAATTTAGTTGAACATGCTAAAAAAGGTATTGAAGGTGTTAATTCAATTAATATAGTTTATGATAATAAATTTGTAAGTGATGAATTTATAATAGATAGTTTTAAATATTTTTTAAATAAAATTATTAAAGAAAAACCTTCTTATTCTAGTTTAATAAATAATAATATTTTTATTAATGATGATGTTATTACTATAGAAGTAATAAGTGATATAGAAGAAACTAATGTAAAAAAAGTAAAAAAAGATATATTAAAAGATTTAGAAACTATAGGGTTATATAATTTCAATATTAATTGTAAATTAAATGAACAACTAAAAGAAGAATTAAAAAAAGAAATAAAAGAACAAAAACAAGATTTAATAATTACTAAAAAAGAAAATCCTATAATAATGGGTAATGAAATAAGTGGAAAAGTAGTTCCAATAAGTACAATTGCAGGTGAAGAAAATAATGTAGTTGTAGAAGCTTATGTATTTGGAATAGATTTATTTGAATCAACTAAAAGTAATTTTAAAATTTTAACATTAAAAATAAGTGATAAAAATGATAGTATACTTGCTAAAATATTTAGTAAAGATGAAGAAGAATTTAATAAAATAAAAAAATCTATTAAAGAAAATAATTGGTATAAAATTAAAGGATATGTAAAAAATGATCAATTCTCTAGAGATTTAGTTCTTAATATAAGAGATATGGAAAGTATTCCAAGTAAGGATATTTCAAGAATTGATGAAAGCGAAGAAAAAAGAATAGAATTACATGCACATACTATGATGAGTCAAATGGATGGTTGTGTAGATGCTAAAAAATTACTCAAAACGGCAACGAGTTGGGGACATAAAGCTATTGGTATAACAGATCATAATGGATGTCAAGCTTTTCCAGATGTATATCATTTTGTTACTGATTATAATAAAGATAAAAGCGACGAAGATAAATTTAAAGCTTTATATGGTGTAGAATTAACTATGGTAGATGATTCTATAACGATAGTTAAAAGACCTATAGAAGATGACTTTATGAATGCTACTTATTGTGTTTTTGATATAGAAACAACAGGTTTTAATGCTGGAGGAAGTGATTCAATTATTGAAATAGGTGCTGTTTTGATTAAAGAAGGAGAAATAATTGATAGATTTGATGAACTTATTAATCCAAAAAGACCATTACCTTATAAAATAATTGAATTAACAAATATAACTGATGATATGTTAAAAGATAAACCAACAGAAGAAGAAGTTGTAAAGAAATTTATAGAATGGTTTAAAGATTATCCATTAGTTGCACATAATGCTAGATTTGATACTTCTTTTATTGAAATGTGTTATAAAAAATACAATTTAGGAGAATTTACTAATTGTGTTATTGATACACTAGAATTATCAAGAGCATTAGATCCAGATTTAAATAAACATAGTTTAAGTGCATTAGTTAAAAGATATGAAGTTCCTTGGGATGAATATGCACATCATAGAGGGGATTATGATGCTGAAGGAACTGCAAATGTATTTAATAAAATGTTAAAAAGATTACGTAATTTAAAATTAAATAAAATTTCTGAAATTAATAATTTAATTCCAAAAAATGAAATTCATAAATTTGGAAGAACTTTTCATATTAACTTATTAGCTCAAAATAAAGTTGGTTTAAAAAATTTATTTAAAATAATAAGTTATGCTAATACAACTTACTTATATAAAGTACCAAGAATATTAAGAAGTAAATTACAAGAATTAAGAGAAGGTATTTTAATAGGTAGTGGTTGTTATGAATCAGAAGTATTTATAGAAGCAAGAAGTAAAAGTGATGATGAATTAAAAAATATAATATCTTTTTATGATTATGTAGAAGTACAACCAAAAGATTGTTATACTCATTTAATTGATCAAAGTGATTTCTTAAACGAATATGAATTAGAAGAAAATATAAAGAAAATTATAAATGCAACTAAAGAAGCGGGTAAAATTATAGTTGCAACAGGAGATGTGCATTACTTAAATAAAGAAGATAAAATTTATAGAGAAATAATTATTAATCAAAGAATACCAGGTGGCGGAGGACATCCTTTAAATAGATCAAATATAGAACATATTCCTGAAAATTATTTTAGAACAACAACTGAGATGTTAGAAGCTTTTTCATTCTTACCAAAAGAATTAGCTCATGAAATAGTAATAGATAATCCTAAAAAGATAGCTGATAGTGTAGAGATAATAGAAGTAATAATAGAAACAGGCGGTATTCCATTTAGTCCAAAAATGGGAGATTCTAGAACTGAAGTATATAATTTAGTATTTGATAAAGCACATAGTCTTTATGGAAATCCTTTACCAAATAATATATTAGAACGTATTGCACAAGAGTTATATGGAGATGGAATTATTAAATTAATTAAAAATAAAGTAAAAGAAGAATCTCCAAACGTAGATGAAGAAGAATTTAATAAATTATTTTATCAAAAAATTGGTACTGTTTTAAAAGAAGGATATGATAAAGTTTTTGAATTAACTAAAGAAAATTTAAGAAAATCACAAGAATTTACTGAAGAACAATTAGAAAAAGAAACTAAAAAAAGTTTAGGAGGAATCATTGGAGGAGGATTTGACGTAATTTATTTAATTGCACAAAAATTAGTAAAACACTCAAATGATGATGGATACTTAGTTGGTTCGCGTGGTAGTGTTGGTTCTTCATTCGTTGCAACAATGATGGGAATAACAGAAGTAAATCCGCTTCCAGCACACTATTTATGTAGCAAATGTAAACTTAGTATATTCGATGATGATAATGGTAATTCTTTAGGTAGTTTGTATTCTAGTGGTTATGATCTTCCAGATAAATTATGCCCAAATTGTAATATTCCATTAAATAAAGAAGGACAAGATATGCCTTTTGCAACATTCTTAGGTTTTAATGCCGATAAAGTTCCTGATATAGATTTAAACTTCTCTGGAGATAATCAAGCTAGCGCTCATGAATATACTAAAGTATTGTTCGGAGTTGATAATGTTTATAGAGCAGGAACTATTGGTACTGTAGCAGATAAAACAGCATATGGTTTTGTTCAAGGATATTGTGAAGATAAAGAAATAAATTTAAGAAATGTAGAAAAAGAAAGACTTGCATTAGGATGTACAGGAGTAAAAAGAACTACAGGACAACATCCTGGAGGAATAGTTGTAATACCAGGATATATGGATGTATTTGATTTTACACCATTTCAATATCCTGCCGACGATCCAGAAAGCGCTTGGAGAACAACTCACTTTGATTACCATGCTATAGATCAAGACGTATTAAAACTAGATATACTTGGACACGATGATCCAACCGTATTAAGAATGCTTCAAGATTTATCCGGAATGGATGTAACAAAGATTCCTTTTGATGATAAAGAAACTATGAAAATATTTAGATCTCCTGAACCTTTAGGAGTTGATAAAGAAAGAATAATGTGTGAAACAGGTACATTAGGTATTCCTGAATTTGGTACAAAATTCGTAATAGGAATGCTTGTAGATACTAAACCAACAACATTCTCTGAACTTATTAAAATATCTGGTCTTTCTCATGGAACCGATGTTTGGCTAGGCAATGCCCAAGATTTAATAAGAAATAATATAGTTGAATTTAAAGATGTAATAGGATGTCGTGATGACATAATGGTATATTTAATGTATCATGGATTAGAACCTAAAAAAGCATTTAAAATCATGGAATTTGTCCGTAAAGGAAAAGCAAGTAAAGATCCTGAAGGATGGAAAGTTTGGGAAAAAGAAATGCGTGATGCTAATATAGAAGAATGGTATATAGATTCTTGTAGAAAAATAAAATATATGTTCCCAAAAGCACATGCTGCTGCTTATGTAATGAGTGCATTTAGAATAGCATACTTTAAAGTTCATCATCCATTATGGTATTATGCTGCTTATTTTTCAATAAGATGTGATGATTTTGATGTTGATTCAATGATTAAAGGAGAAACTGCTATAAGAGCTAAAATAGAAGAATTACAAGCTAAAGGCTATGAAATAACAAATAAAGAATCTAGTATTTTGGATGTTTTATATGTAGCTTTAGAAATGACATGTAGAGGCCTATCTTTTAAAAATATAGATCTAGAAAAATCATCTAATAAATACTTCTTAATAGATGAAGATAACAAGAGTTTAATAATGCCATTTAGAGCTTTAGATGGATTAGGAGTTCAAGTTTGTAATCAAATAGTAGAAGAAAGAAAAAAAGGTAAATATATAAGTGTAGAAGACTTACAAAATAGAGGTAAAGTAAATACTTCAGCTATAGAAAAACTAAAAGAATTAGGAGTATTAAAAGATTTACCAGAATCAAGTCAACTTAGTTTGTTTTAACATAATATGACAATTTATTTATACATTATCAGTTATTATATAATTGGTGATAATATGAAGAAGATATTTAAAAGTAAGAAAAAGTTAAATTTTAAACTTTCAAATAAACTTAAATTACTTTTAATATCTTTTTCTATTACATTTTTTATTTATAGATTCGATATAATTAAAAGTGAAAAATTTATAAATTTTGTAAAAAATATATCATTAAATAAAATAAATATAAAAAAGTTAGATTTAAAAAGTAAATATCTTTTAAATATTGGTTTAAATACTTTTGATGATATATCTTTTACTAAAGAAGTTTTTAAAGAAAAAGAAAAAGTTGTGTCTGAAGAAGCGCCAACTCCGTTAGTTTATATTTATAATACTCATCAAACAGAAGAATATAAAACTATAGAAAATTATAATTTAACTCCAACTGTATTAACAGCATCTTATATTCTAAAAGATAAACTAAATGATTATAATATAGGCTCTATAGTAGAATCAAGTGATTTAAAAACTGATCTAAATAAAATGGGATATACTTATAGAGATGCTTATAAAGTAAGTAGAAAATGGTTAGAAAATTTAAATAATCCTAATTTATCTTTATATATAGATTTACATAGAGATAGTATAAAATATAGTTTAAGCAATATTAATGTAAATGGAAGTGATTATGCTAAAATAATGTTTGTTGTAGGAACTAATTATGATTATTCTAAAAATATGCAAGTAGCAGAGTCTTTAGTAAAAGAAATAGAAAGTATAAATAAAGATATTAGTAGGGGAATATTTACAAGAAAAAGTGTTTATAATCAAGACTATAATCCAAACTGTATATTAGTTGAAATAGGTGGACCAGAAAGTACATATTCAAGTATTTCAAATACATTAGATGTATTAGCTTTAGCGATAAAAAATTATATAGGAGACTAATATGGAAGAAAAAAAGAAAAAAAATATATTTTTAAAAATATTATCTATATTATTTCTTTTTTATTTCGCTCTTTATATGATGGATAATTTAGGATACTATAATATAGCAAGCAAAAATAAAATATTAACAGATGAAAAAATAAAAGAATTTGAAAACGATGTAAAAAATGGTAATAATATAGATATAAAAAACTATATAGAAGATAATACAAATTATAGAAACGTATATAGTGATATAGGTTATAAAATATCTACAGGAATAGATACATTTTTAAATAAAGGCTTAAAAAATATAGGAAATGTTTTAAAAAAATTATTTCAAAATAAATAAACAGTTAAACTGTTTATTTTTATTATTCTTTAATTAATACAGCATGTATAACTAATCTTTGACTACTACCACTAGCACAAGTTGATAAAGTTAATATATGATCTTCCTTAGTAACTTCAGTTTTAAAATCATATATACTACGATTTTTAATAAAGTCTATAAACTTTTGAAATTCATCTAAATCAGCAAAATTAGCATACATATAATCATTTGTAACAGGAACTCTATATATAGAAAATATCTTCCATTTCATATTTTTAACTTTAGTATTAAAAGTAATAATTTGATTCTCTTCATTAGTATACCATTTTTCATTTAAAACATATCTTAATGTTCCAAACATCATACCATTTTTTAAATTATGTCCTAATATAATAGTATTATTACTCATATTATAAATATTATTTCTATAATCCATATAAATCCAACCATATGAATTCTTTTGCTTATTAAAATCTCTTTTTAAATAATATTCATTATCTATATGTTGAACAACAGGATAATTAACTTTAGTATTATTTACTGTTAACCAACCGACAGTTTCATCATTAATTTCAGTAAGATTATCAAAAACTTGTTCATACTTAGTATAATAAGAACTTGGTGTTGATGGAGTAGAAGATGTATTATTTTCTTCTTCCTCTTCTTCAGATTCAATAATATTAGTATCATTTTCATCAATAAAATTATAATCATCTAATATATTTGTTAATTGTTCATTAATTTTATTAACATTTTTTTCAGCTACAAAATTCTTATAAAAATCTAAAGAAGAAAATACTAAAGCACATAATATAACAACTAAACAAATATATTTTAAAGTTATAAAATTAAGTTGTTTAAAAAAGTTCTTTCTTTTATATTCTTTAGAATAAACTATTTTAAATGTTATTTTATTTAAAGATAAAAAATTATTATATATTTGTTTTAAATAATTAACTGAATTCGCTATTATATTAATATTATTATTTTCATAAAATACTATTATTTTATTATTAATATTTAATTCTTTAAAAGCATCTATAATAGAATATATTAAATCATTAGAATAACTTTTTAAATGTATTGCTTTAAGATACTTATTAATTTTTAAAAATGTTTTAAAATCTTCTAAATCTTTTTTTTCAAAAACCTGATTAATAACTATAGACTTTTTATAATATATATCTGAATATTTATATAATTTATTATCATCCATAAATTTACTTATAAAAAACATTTCACTTCTAATATCTATTTTTAAATTTTTATTAATATCTAATCTTTCAAGTAAATATGGAGGAATATCATAACAATTTAAATAAGTTAAAGTATTATTATCTAATAATTTTAAAAATATATCATATGTTACAGATTCATTATCACTAATTAACATTTGTGTAATAGTTTTAGAGTTCTTTATTAAATCTAAAGATATAGATACTATCTCTATATTGCTAACTCTTATTTTAGAAATATTATTTTTTAAAATAATCGTATTTAAAAAACTACTAACTAAATCTAAATTATCTATAATATATTGATAAGAAAATAAAAGTTCTTTAGTATCAATAATATTTGTATTATTTAAATTTTTATCTTCTTTTTTAGTTACATGAGATAAAGTAAGTAAATTAGAATTAACTTTAATTAAAATATTATTCAACTAAACCACTTACTTTCTATTATTACAATATTAATATTACCATGAAATTAAAAAAAATACAATTTAAATATAAATGAGTTATGTTATAATCTAGTTTAGAAAGGAGTTTAACGATTAATGGCAGTTACAAAAACAAAAAGAGGATTTTTAGCAATGTTTGTTGCAAATCCAATGATTGCAAAATTAGATAGAGTAGCAGAAAATGATGAACCTAGTTTAACAACTAAAGGAATTGCAAAAAAACATTTTTCTTATTACTATTAACTTTAGTAGGTATTTTAATATTTTTCCTTGCACATGATAAATTACCTCAATATATAATTACTAGTGATGATACATCATTTAATTTATATGAAATATTTATAGTATTAGGAAGTTTAATAGTTGGTGCAATTTGTTCCCTTTTAGCATTTAAATTAGTAAGAATGTCAGGTTTCTTAGGAAGTTTATATTCTTTAATACAAGGTTATGGTATGGCATTTTTATTTAAAGTTTTTGGAAGTGAATATATTTATACTGCTATAGAAGCTTTAATAATTACCATAATAGTAATACTTGTAATGATGTTTTTATATCGACATAAAATAATTAAAGTAAATAAAAAATTTACATCATTTATTTTAACAATATTTGCACTAGGTATAATAATTTCATTAATCTATGTAATATTATCATTTATACCAGCTTTAAATGGTGTAATGAATTATATATCTAGCAATAGTACTTTATTTATAATAACAAGTATTATAAGTGTATTAATATCTGCTTTATTCTTATTAGTAGATTTTGAAGTAATTAATAATTGTATTGAAAATAAAATATCTAAGAAGTATGAATGGCTTGCAGCATTTTGTTTATCATTTTCAGTAATAGAAGTTTATATAAGAATATTAAATATTTTAAATAGCGTAAAAGATAATTAACTGTAATTGAAAAATTACAGTTTTTTAAATTGCTTTTTTTTTATTCTTTTTCTATAATTGTATTAAGGTGTAAATATGGCAAATAAAGAAATAGAAAATTATTTATCTGTTGATTATATTTATATTCCATATGAAAAAAATATGAAAATAAATATAAAAGATAAGGAATATATATATAAAAATACTTTATTATTAAGTGGAGAAAGAAATGTTTATAGTAGTGTTTCTGGAACTATTTTAGGTGCTACTAAAATTCATGATAAAAAATATATTGTTTTAGAAAATGATTTTAAAGATAAACTTGCTGTAAGAAGTGGAGCTAAAAAAAATATAAATAATTATACTAAAGAAGAATTTATAGATTTAATAAATAAATATTTTCATATATCTGATTTTGATGAAACTAGTAAAGTATTAATAGTTAGTGGAATTGATTCTTATTATGAAGAGACGATTTATGGAACATTATTAGAAAATTTTACTACTCCAATATTAGAAACTATTGATGCTATAATTGAAATAATGAATATAAAGAAATGTTTTCTAGCTATAAGTAGCAAAAACACAGAAAGTATAGATATATTAGTAAATAATTTAGGTACTTATCCTAAAATAGATTTAAAGATATTAAATAATAATTTATATATGGGTAATAAAGAAATTCTTATAGATAAATTAACTAATTATAAAAATAAAAATTATAATGTATTATTTTTAAATATAAAAGATATTTTAAATATATATACTATTTTAAAATTTAAAAGAAGTGCTACAGAAACTTATATTTTATTAACAGGAAATTTAATAGATTTTAGTAAAGTTATTAGAGTTAAGTTAGGTACTAATTTAGCTGATTTGTTAAAGGAATATAATATAAAAGAAACAGAAAATATAATAGTTAATGGTCTTTTAAATGGTACTTTATTAAAAGATAGAAACTATATAATAGATAATAATGTAAGAAGTATTTTTATAAACACATGTACTAAATTTAAAGTAAATGAATGTATTAATTGTGGTGCTTGTTTAGAAATATGTCCTATTCATATAAATCCTAAATATATGTATCATAATAATGATAAAAAAGCTGATTATTATAAAAATAAGTGTATTAATTGTGGACTTTGCAGCTATATATGTCCATCTAAAATATCATTGAATAGAGATGTGGTAAAAAATGATAAAGAGTAATAATTCTATAAAAAAAATAACAATTACTTATTTAATTAGTTTAATACCCTTAATTATTTATGGTTTTTATAAAAATGGTATTATGCTATATAATAAAAAATTAGTAGGTATATTTGGATTATTTAAACCTATAATTTTTTTAATACTTGGTATTTTAATTGGTGCTTTAGTTAATTTAATATATGAAACTTATATTAAGAAAAATAAAGATACTATAATAGATAAAATATTTAGTAGTTTTCATATAGTGTATGGTGCTTTAATATCATGTATAGTTAGTATTAATACAAATATATTTTTGTTTATAATAATTAGTTTTTTAACTTTATTTTTATCTAAATTTGTAAAAAATAAACTTAATTTTGTTGCTTTATGTGCATTAATAATATTTTTTATAATGAATATATTTGGTAAATTTTCATTTTTAAATATATATGAAACTACAAATAATTTAAAATTAGATACAATAGATTATTTAATTGGAAGAGGTAGTGGGGGAATATTTACAACGAGTATTATTGCTTTAATAATTAGTTTTTTAATATTATATTTTTCTAAAACTTATAAAAAAGTAATACCTATATTTTCTATAATCTCATTCTTTAGTTTAGTTATAATATATTGTATATTTAAATCTGATATAGGTAATATTTTAAATATGACATTTACTAATGGAATATTATTTTCATTTATATATATTGCTAATGAACCTACTAGCAGTAGCTACACTAAAAAAGGACAAATTATTTATGGATTATTAGTTGGAATCACTACATTTTTGCTATATTTAATACAACCAGCTTTATCTGTTTTAGGAGCAATATTAATTGCAAGTATATTACATAGTTTAATAGATTTAAAATTTGAGTAAAATCGACATATTATTTAAACTTAATATCTTATTATTTTATAGGTGATAAGATGAAAGTAAAAGTATTTGATGAAAATCATGAAAAAGATTTAGAAAACTCTATAAATGAATTTATAATTGATAAAGAAATAATAGATATAAAGTTTAATGTTGCAATTGCGATGTTTGGAGAAGAACAGATTTTTTGCTTTAGTGCAATGATTTTATATAAATAAATTACTTACTCACGTAAGTAATTTATACCATATACATATTATTTTTATATATATCTGTATCTGATTGTACAATTGTATTGTTATTATATTCACTTTCTAATTTATTTAGTCTTGTTTCAATTCTATTGATTTGTCTTTCTATTTTTGATATTCTAGATTCAATATCTTGTGTATAATTAGATTGATTAGGATTTTGCATCATTCCTGTATCATATGCTGGACCTGAATAAAAAGAAGATTGACTTGATACTTGATTTGGTACCATATTCATTGGCATCATTGGTTGATTAGGCATAGTATTATAAGCATTCATATTATATTCAGAAAAAAATGAATTTCGATCTTTCTTCATAGGTTTTCCTCCTCTAGTTTCATTATATGCAAAAATAAAGGAAGTGATATTATGCGTTTGAGAAATGTTAAGAATGCTTCAAATATAATTGATTCTTCTAATTATGTTATTAAAAATCCAGAATCATATATTGGTAATTATAAAAAGCTTTTTAAAAATAATAATAAAATATGTTTAGAAATAGGTATGGGTAAGGGAGACTTTATTATTGGGATGGCCAAAAAATATCCTAATATTAATTTTATTGGTGTTGAAAAATATGAATCAGTCTTAGTACGTGCTATAGAAAAATTAAAAGATTTACAAATAGATAATTTGTTATTAATTTGTTGTGATGCTATTAATATAGATAATATTTTTAATAAAGAAATAGATACTATATATTTAAACTTTTCTGATCCATGGCCTAAAAAAAGACATGAAAAAAGAAGATTAACTAGTCAAATATTTTTAGAAAAATATGATAAAATTTTTGAAAATAATGCTCATATAATACAAAAGACTGATAATATATTATTATTTGCATATACTATAAAATCACTAAGTGATTATGATTATAAATTTAATCATATTACTCTAGATTTAGAAAACGAAGATATAGATAATGTTATAACAGAATATGAAAAAAAATTTATGTCTTTAAACGAACGAATTAATTATTTAGATGCATATAAAAATAAACCTAATAAATAATGGGTTTATTTTTTGTTTCAAACTCATAAATATTTTCTTTAGAAATTAAATTATAAATATTATATGCTTTAATATTATAATATTTAATAATAGAGTTTATATTTTTTAAACTAGATACAATTTCTATATTAGTTTTTGTTTTTATATTATTTATATATTTTCTTCCATTAGTATTAAAACCTAAAATTCTTATATAATCATTTTTAATAATATTATATTTATCTTTTTTAGTAACACCAACTAATATATGAATAAACATTCTATTAATTCTATTATAAGTATATCTTTTTGTTTTTACTTTATTTATTAAATCATCTAAATTATTACATTCATTAATTACTTTTTTTAATCTTTTTTCTATACCTTCATCTACTGTTAAATAATCTTCTAAATTAGAATCAGTTAATATTTTATATTTAAGTAGTTTAAAAAATAAATTATAATCTATTTCATTTATTAAATTGCTATCAGGCATATAAGAAGAAATATCTTCTTTATTTTTTAATTTTTCTCTTATATTAGAAGCACTAATAATTTTATCTTTACTAGTTTTATCATGATAATCATTTGTTCTTTTTATTGTAATTGGTTCAATATTATAATTATGTTTTAATATAGTTTTTATATAAGTAAGTCCTAATATATCATTTGGAGTATTTATTTTAGTATTTAAAGCTTTATTTAATGCAGTTGGATAATTAAGTCCCTCTTTTAAATATTTTTTAACATCTAAAGAATAATTTTCATTTATTTGAATTAAAGCTTCTTTTTTTAATAATTCTATATCATTAGATTCACTACCAAAAATTAATTTATCTACTTTTAATTCATTTAATATTTCTAAAGCAGCCTCACTAAATATATCAGCAGAATTGCTACCAAATATAAATGGTAATTCTACTACTATATCAACACCATATTTTAGTGCAAGTTTAGTTTTTGTCTCTAAAGATTCTATACTTATTTCTCCACGTTCTAAAAAATATCCATTTAAAACTAAAATAATAAGAGAGTCAGGATATAGTTCTTTTATTTTATTTATATGATATATATGTCCATTATGAAAGGGATTATATTCTGCTATTATACCTATAATTTGCATATTTGCACCTCAAAAATTACTATAACATAATTTATAATAATTTAAAATAATATTAAATATGAAGAAAATAATCTTTTTATTATTAGGAACTTTTCTTATTAGTTTATCAAATATATATTTTTTCTTATATCTTAATTTTTTATATTGTGGATATAATTTTATAGAATATTTAAAATTTTGTTTTACTAATTTCGAATGTCTTTTATTTATACCAGGAATAATTCTTTTATATTTTAACTTTTTTAAAAAATAATGTATTTTTTTATTTCTTTTTGTGCTATTATAAATCTAGATAAGGTGGGGTTTTATGAAAACTATATATAAAAGTGGAGAATTAATTTTTGGACTTAGAGAAGAGTATTTAAGTATAGAAAATGAATTACTTAAATTAAAAAAATTAGTAAGAGTAAATGATTCTAATGAATTAAAAAGATTTTTACTTAATGATGATAATAAAGTTAATTTTGAATATATTAAAAAATATAAAAATATACTTGGTAGATTATATAATTTGATATTAAATATTACAAATCCAAATAAAGTAAAAGTAGGATCTGTTTATATTAAAAATAATGAATTTAAATTATTAGATGAAGATATGATAAATATATTAAAATTAGTAGATGAAACTACTTTTAGAAGACAATTAAGAAATATACTTAGTAGTGATTTTTATAAAAGAATGAAGTTAGATTTTACTAATAAGAAAGAAGGTTTTAATTTAAGTACAGATTATTCTGGTATTACATTAACGTTTAAACAATATATTATTAAATATATTTCTTATTTAGATAGATTAAGTATAATGGGTAGCAATTCTTTAAATGATGATATTTTAAAAGAATTACTTAATTATGATATAGATATAAAAGATATTGGAAAATATCATATAGAATTACTTAATAAAGTAAAACAAAGAAAAATAATGTTAGCGTCTCAATTTAGAGGTAGTGCTAAAGAAGATTTAAATATATTTTTAAAAGATGATGAAATTATTTTAAAAAAAATAAATTAATATGAAAGGAATTATTATGAAAGAGATTACTTTGCTACCTGCTGATACTTATAAAGTTGTTAATAGAAGTATTATTACTGAAAGTGATAAATTGGTTGTTATTGATTTATATCAACCTATTATTGGACCTATTGCAGTTAGTTTATATTTTTCTTTTATAAGTGATTTAAATAGATTAGAAACTGTTAGCAGTATATATAATCATCATCATTTAATGATTATGTTAAAAAGTAATTTAGATACTATTAAACAAAATATAAAAGCTTTAGAATCAGTTGGTTTAATTAAGACTTATGTTAAAGAATCAAATGATACTAACCACTATATATATGAGTTATTTAGTCCTATGAGTCCAAATGAGTTTTTAAATCATCCTATATTAAATGTTATTTTGTATAATAATATTGGTTCTTTTGAATATGATAATTTAGTTTTATCTTATAAAAGAAGTAATGTTGATTTAAAAGATTATAAAGATATAACAAGTTCTATAAATGATACATATATTAGTATAAGTAGTTTTAAGAAAACTAATGAATTTATAAAAGATAAAGCTTCATTAGATGTTAATTCTTCTTTAAATATTGATTTTGATATGATTATAAGTAGTATTCCTAAAAATGTATTAAGTGATAAAGCATTTAATAAAAAAACTAAAGAATTAATTAATAATTTAGCTTTTGTTTATGATATAGATACACTTAGAATGATTGATTTAATTAGATTAAGTATAGAAGATAATGGAATGATTTCTAAAGAAAAGTTATTAGATTCTGTAAGAAAATATTATGATTTTACAAATAATGGAAGTTTACCAACTTTAATATATAGAACTCAACCAGAGTATTTAAAAACAGAATATAATACTAATTCTAATAGAGATAAAATGCTTTATGTTTTTGAAAATACTTCTCCTTATGATTTTCTAAGAGGAAAAAATAAAGGTGTTAAACCTACTGCAAGAGATTTAAGATTATTAGAACATCTAGCGGTAGATTTAAAAATGAAACCTGCTGTTATTAATGTATTAATAGATTATGTTCTTAGAATAAATGATAATAAATTAAATAAAAATTATGTGGAAGCTATAGCAGGAGGGTGGATTAGAAGTAATATAGAAACTGCTAAAGATGCTATGCAAAGAGCTGAAAAAGAGCATAAGAAAAATAATAAAGTAATATTTAAGAATTATAAAGAAAATGTACCTGTATGGTTTAATAAAGAAAATAATACTGAAGAAATAAGTGAAGAAGAGAAAAAAGAATTAGAAGAAATGTTAAAAGATTTTAGGTGAGTATATGGAAAAAATGAATTTTGATAATTATAAAAATTTAGAAGATACTTTATATAGAGAATATGTTAAATCATTACATGATGAAGATTTTAAAAAGTTTGTAAATAAATTAAAAATAAAAGAAGAACTTGCTATGAAGTATACTTCTAAAATAGAACATACTGTTAGTGATTTAAAAAATTGTAAAAATTGTAAAAATTTAATGGAATGTAAAAATGAAGTAAATGGTTGTGTTTATTATCCTAATGTATTAGAAGATAGAATTGAATTTGATTATGTTGCTTGTAAATATAAAAATAAAGAATTAAAAGAAAGTAAATTAAATAAAAGTATACTCTTTGGATTAACAGATGAAGAAAAGAAAGCTCGTATGAGTGATATAGATATTAATGATCAAAAAAGAGTACCAATAATAAAATGGTTAAAAAAGTTTTATGATAATTATCCTAAAACTAAAAAAGGATTATTTTTACATGGTTCTTTTGGAAGTGGAAAAACGTTTTTAATATCAGCATTATTAAATGAATTAGCTAATAAAAATTATAAAACTATACTTATATATTTTCCAGAAGTATTATCTAAATTAAAAGCTTCATTTAATAGTGAAAATTCATCTTATGAAGATTTATTAAATGAATTAAAAACATGTGATTTATTATTAATAGATGATATAGGTGCAGAAACAGTAACAAGTTGGAGTAGAGATGAAGTATTAGGTACTATATTACAATATAGAATGGAACACTCATTAGCAACATTCATTACTTCTAATTTTAATATCGAAGAATTAGAACATCATCTTAGTTTATCAAAAAATAGTGTAGATATACTTAAATCAAGAAGAATAATCGAAAGAATTAAACAATTAACTGATGATATGGAATTAGTTAGTGTAAATAGAAGATGTAATTAATATGTGTAAATTAAAAAATAAAATTTACTTATTTTAAATATGTGATATACTAGATATAGTAGGAGTATTTATCATGGGACAAAGGACAATTTTGGAAAAATTTTTGTTTTTAATGATTATAATTGTCGTAGCAATACTTGGTACATTTTTTTTCTTGAATAGAAAAAATGTAAATAAAGCTTTGGAAAAAGTGGAAATGATAACTACTATGAATGCTGATACTTATGATATGGATCTTTATGTTTATAAAGTAGAAAATAATATTATTTATACTTCTAAATATTATTATAATAAATTATATTTAGAAAAAAATGAAGTAGATTATGATGAATATAATTTAGATGCTAATGTTAAATATTATTTAAAAACTTTAACAAATACTAAAGAAAATATAAATGATGTTAAAGTTAGTATAGATCCTATATCTTTAGAGGAATTTAAATATTTACTAGATAATTATTCATTATTAAAGGTATATATATGGTTTGGAGAACAAGATAATTGTAAGAATGTATTATTATATTCTCCTAATAATACAAAACTTGAATTAGTTAATAAATGAGGTTAATATGAAAAATAAATATAAACAAATTTTAGTTTTTATTGGACTATTTATATTTTATTTTCTTATTAACTATTTTTCTTTATGTAATAATGATTTAATATGGAATTATGGTTTTTGTTATAACTTTGCTAAAGGTTTAAAAATGTATACTGATTTTAATATGGTAATAACACCATTATTCCCTTTTATTTTTGGATTAATAATGCGTATATTTGGAAATAATATGATTGTATTTTTCTTAAGTAATGCATTAATACCAACTTTAATAACGTATATAGTATATAAATATTATAGAAAAGCTTTTATAGAAATAGTATTATTAATAGGGTTTATTTCAGAACCAAATTATAATTTATTATGTGTTTTATTTTTATTTATATTATTTGTATTAGAAGATAAAAAGAAAAATGACTATATTATAGGATTAGTATTAGGTTTAACTTTTCTAACAAAAAGTTCAGTAGGTATAATATGTCTTGCAAGTTTATATTATATTAAAGATTATAAGAAAATATTAAAAAGAATAATAGGTTTCTTAATACCAAATATATTATTTATTATATATTTTTATATAAAAGGAAGTTTATATGATTATATTAATTATGCGTTTTTAAGTTTATTTGATTTTGCTTCTTCTAATAGTCGTATGGGCTTTGGAATAATAATATTTATAATTTCTGTAATATATATAATTTATAAATTTAGAAAAAATAAAGATATTAAATTATTATATATATTATTATTTCAAATAATGAGTTATCCTATATTTAACTTAATGCATATAGTAACTAGTTTAATACCATTATTATTCTATATAGCATATGATACAAAAAATAAAACTTATAATAAATATCATAAATATTTATTAATATTTCTAATATGTCCTATATTAGCCTTAGTAGTACAAAATGTTTTCTTAAAAATGACTGATGGAGATAATGCATTAAAATATAAAAGAATAGAATCAAAATATTATGATGATGCACAAGTAATAAAAGAAGAAATAGATGATTTAGATAACTTATATATGATAATGTATGAAGCATATTATAATAAATTATTATTGGGAATAAAGATAAATAAATATGACTTATTACTAACAGGAAATTTAGGATATAATGGAGAAGAAGAAGTAATAAAATATTTTGATAGTTTAAAAAGTGGAACAAAATTTTTAATGTATAATAGATTTGAAGGTGGGCAAAGTAGCAAAAAAATATATGATCATATAGAAAAAAATTATAAATTAATAAGAGAATTCCATAAATATAAATTATATGAAAAATAATTAACCCCAACTATCTGTTGGGGTATTTTTCTCTCAATTTATGACATAATAAATATGAAGATAGCAAAGAGTTATCGCAATTCTTTTTTCAATGAAAAAAGACATTAATAAATATTTATTAATGTCTTTTTTCAATGAAAAAAGACATTAATAAATATTTATTAAAAGAAAGAGGAGTAAAGAAATGAATAGAAATCAAAGAATAGTAGTAAGTATAGTAGGGATAATAATTGTAACGCTTGCATTAATAGGAATAACGTACGCGTATTTCTTAACAAGAATAATAGGAAATTCAAGTACGACAAGTATTTCAGGAACATTAGCGGATTTAGAATTAACATATATTGAAGGAAATGGATTGGTATCATCATCTAATATGGTACCAGGAACATCATTGACACCAAAAACATTTGAAGTAAAAAATACGGGTACAACTAAAATAGAAAATTATGCAGTAGTATTTGAAAGTTTAACAAATAATTTGGACAGAAAAGATGATTTAGTTTATACTTTGAATTGTTCAAGTGATAATGGAAATTCATGTAATGGGGTAAAAGAAGCACCATTTCCATCAATAGATAGTTCTGTAGTTTTAAATTCAATAGAGCCAAATGAAACACATTCATATACATTGACGGTAACATATAAAAATTTAGATGATGTAGATCAATCAGATGATATGGGGAAATCATTCAGTGCAAAAGTAAATATCAAAGATGGAAAAGATATAACATATTTTGATATTCCATATACATTAGCATACAATGTAATTAATAACGCAAAGAGTGAAAAAAATGGAACTACTTATAGAAAATACCCAAAAACAAATCCAGGATCTGAGTTTAATGGAATAGATGAAAAAATATTATCAGAGAAAGAAGATGATTATGGTACTTCATACTATTATAGAGGAGATGTTACAGATAATTATTTAACTTTCAATAATATGTGTTGGAGGGTCGTTAGAATAGAGGGAGATGGAAGTACCAAAATTATTTTGGAAGATAGTGAAGGACCATGTAGTTTAAATTCTGGCAAAAATTATAGTATAGGAAAAGGTGGGTATGGCGATTACGAAGGTAAAGCTGACTATGCTAACGGAGATTCATCAAGTATGAGAAAACAATTCCAAAGTTGGTATAGGTCTTCAGGATTATCTGAATATGAATCAAAGTTAAAAAATGATAAATGGATTACAGGGGACACTAGTGTTATTTATGGTCATGATGATTTTGTAACAGAATTTCATGATATATCAGAATTTTTAACTTCAGCTTATACAGAACCTGTAGGAACATATGCAAGTGGCAAAAGAATTAAGAATATGGAATCTCCAAGATTAACAACTAAAACATCTACTGAATTTAAAGAACAAAATTATGTTTTTGACTATATAGGAACGTTAACAGCAGATGAAATGGTGTTAGCTGGTTCAAGAACTAGTGGTGAAATGACATCTAGTATAAATTATTTGTATTTAGATGATTTACCTTGGTGGTCATTAACACAAAGTGGTATAATGGGCAAATATCCTACACTTAGTTATTATTCTGCTTTTATATATACTGATAACTTATGGGGTTCAGGTTTTTCTAGTGCTTCTAAGACAGCTTTAGGAAGTGCTGATAGAAATGCGAAAGTTAATTTTAGGCCTTCAGTAGTATTAAATCCAGATGTAGCAGTAACAGGTCAAGGAACAAAGGCAGATCCATATATAGTTAAATAGGCATCAAATTATTTTTGGTGTAGGGATACTTATTTCTTTTCTATTCATTATAAGTATTCCTTAGGTTAACCTAAAATAGTTTTTTAAGTCGCATAAAGTTTTATGCGATTTTTTTTAAAATATATAAATTTTTAAAATTTGTATCCCAATATTAAAAAAGTATATGAAAGAAAATAAGAATCTGAGCAATTTTTCGCTCTAAATTTAAAAATCAGTGATTTGACTAAAAAAACACAGTTTGATAGTATGAAACTGATACATCGAACTGTGTAATAGATGACTTCCCTTCTTTTTAAGAAAGGGAGTGGTAATTATGAGTGAAAAAATTTTTTTGCAAGTAATTATATTAATTCTTTTATATTTAATTTTTAATTTAATATAAAAAAATAAATCATCTAGTTCCACAGGGGGTCTAGATGATTTTTCTTATAACCATAAGGAATCTCAATTCGCCGCTATCGTCCAGCGCTTCGTTTACCACATCCCA
>CANRPF010000001.1 GCA_947632375.1 uncultured Bacilli bacterium | reverse complement strand
GTTAATAATTATAATTATTAACTTACTTACATTTCATGATGTAAGTAAGTTAGAAATCATTCACAGCATATTCCCAATATCATTTAAACAATATTGGTTTATTACTATGTATTTGCTTATGTATATTATTTCACCATTTCTTAATATATTAATAAATAATATTACAAAAAAACAGCATTTTAGCTTAATCATGATTTTAATTATTACATTTGGTATTATTAACTTTATTACATTATCTTTTGATGTAAGTTTAGGATATAGCATAATGTGGTTTGTTTCACTTTATCTAATAGCGGCTTTTATAAAAAAATATGTAAAAGAACGAAATTCATTTAAATATAAATTATTTTGTTTTCTCACTTATTTATTTACTAGTATAATTCTTACAATAATACATTTTACTCTATCTCATTTTGCTATTAATTATCCAATCCTTGAAGGATTTAAAGAAAGATTATTAGGTTATAACAATATCTTTGTAATAATATCTTCTATAAGTTTATTTTTATTATTTAGAAGCTTTAATATAAAAAATAAAACTTTAGCAAAAATTGTTGAATTATTAGTACCAACTTTATTTGGAATATATTTAATACATGATAATGAAATATTAAGAATAAGAATATATAATGGTATTTTAAATTCAGAAAAATATACATATAATGGAATTATTTACTTTATTGCAATTTTGTTTGTGTCTGTTATATCAATATTTATAATATGTTCATTAATTGATATGTTAAGAATATTGTTGTTTAAATTAATTAGCAAAATAAAACCAATTAATAAATTTAATAAAAAAAAGAAAAACTTATTTGATAATTTTTTAGAAAAAATATAAGAAATAGACTAGCTATTTCTTATTTTTAATATCTGATTAGCTTTAATTAAATTTGGATTATCACCTATAATATCTTTATTATCATTATATATAGTTTTCCAATCCGTATTATATTTTTTTGCTATTTTAGTTAAATTATCGCCAGATTTTACTACGTAATTTATAAAATTAGTTTTTTCATTAGGTATTTTTATTTTTTGACCAACTGTTATTAAATTTGGATTTTTTATATTATTATAATCAGCTAATACTTGATACGTTGTATTATACATCTTAGCTATCTTTGTTAAATTATCCCCTTTTTTTACTATATATACGTTTTCATTATTATCATCATTAATCTTTTTTTGTAAATAAGGAAGTGGATCAACATATTTACCATCTTTTTGTACTCCAAAATGTAAGTGTGCACCTGTAGTATTGCCAGAAGATCCCATATATCCAATTACTTGTCCCTTAGTTACTTTTTCTCCTACTGAAACTAAAATACTATCCTTTTTCATATGATAATATAACGTTTGATATCCATTATGTTCAATAGCAACATTATAACCTCTAGATGAATCATATCCTTTTTTTACAACAGTTCCTGAATCATAAGCTATTATATAATCTTTTGCGTAATTTTTTCCTATTAAATCAATTCCATTATGATTTTTATATTTACTATTTCTTGTTTTATAATCGTTTGTTAAATAATGTACTTTATTTTTTAATACACTATTTTCTACTTCTATTTTTTTATATGCCATTTTTGTCCTCCTAATATATTTTATTAAAAAGAAAAACAATAAACTGTGCGTTTATATCTAATATATTGAAATTTTAGTTTAAAGTGTTATAAAATATATATAAGGTGATAATATGAGTATTTTAATTACAGGTGGAGCTGGATATATTGGTTCCCATACATGTGTAGAATTACTAAATGCTGGTAAAGATTTAGTAATATTGGATGATTTTTCTAATAGTAATAAAGAAGTATTAGATAATATTAAAAAAATAACTAATAAAGATTTTAAATTTTATGAAATGAATTATCTTGATAAAGACAAATTAGAAAAAATATTTGAAGAAAATAAAATTGATTCTGTTATTAATTTTGCTGGATTTAAAGCAGTAGGTGAATCAACTGAAAAGCCAATCGAATATTATATAAATAATGTATCTGGCGCTTTAAATTTATTAGATGTTATGAAAAAACATAATGTAAAAAAATTTGTGTTTTCATCTTCTGCAACAGTTTATGGAAATCCAGAGATTATTCCAATAACGGAAGATTGTAAAGTTGGTGGAACTACTAATCCATATGGTACAAGCAAACTGTTTATTGAAAAAATTTTGGAAGATTTATATGCATCAGATAATACATGGGATATTGCTATTTTAAGATATTTTAACCCTGTTGGTGCTCATGAAAGTGGACTCATCGGTGAAAATCCTAAAGGTATACCTAATAATTTAATGCCATTTATAGCAAAAGTTGCAACTAAAGAATTAAAAGAACTTTCTATTTTTGGTGATGATTATGATACTAAAGATGGTACAGGAGTAAGGGATTATATTCATGTAGTTGATTTAGCTAAAGGACACTTATTAGCTTTAGATAAGTTAGATAAAGAAAAGTCTGGATTATATATTTATAATCTTGGTACAGGACACGGATATAGTGTTTTAGAAATGGTAAAAACATATTCACAAGTAAATGGTGTAGATATTCCTTATAAAATTGTTAATAGACGTCCAGGAGATATTGCACAATGCTATTCTAATCCAGATAAAGCAAACAAGGAATTAGGTTTTAAAGCTACTAAATCATTAGAAGATATGTGTAGAGATTCTTATAATTTTATTAAAAATAAATAAGTATAAGTTTTATTATTTTTAAAATTTATTTCTAAATAATAAATTTGTTTATATAATTAAATAGATGGTGAAAATATGAATAAAAAAATAATAGGATTTAGCATAATAGTAATTTTTATTATACTATTAGTTGTTTTATTGTTAAAAAATTTTAATAATAAAGAAATTACTACAGAAACTACAAATAAATTAGAATCAACTGTTATTAAAATCGATAATGATTTAATTACAGTTCAAGATAGTAATAATACACTATATACATTTAGTATTAAAGATTTTAGCTTTAATATAGGAGATAATATAATTATAGAATATTCAGGAGTTTTGAATAAAGATAATATTATTCAAGACAATTTAGTAATAAATTATTTTGAAAGTGCTTTTAAAGAGGAAAGTATCCCAAAAGAATGGCAAGATAATGGTATTTTTAAAGATTATTATACTTTAGCTTATGAAAAGTTAAAAACTTTATCTCTCGATGAAAAAATAGGTCAAATTTTATTAGTTAGGTTACCGGCAGATGGAATATCCGAATTAAAAAAATATTATTTTGGAGGATTTGTTCTATATCAAAAAGATTTTCAAAATAAAAATGAAGAAGAAGTAAAAGAAATGATTTCTTTATTACAAAATTCTTATAAAATCCCATTATTAACTGCAGTTGATGAAGAAGGCGGCAAAATAGTAAGAATTAGTAGCAATAAAAAATTAGTAAATGAACCTTTTAAATCATCTCAAGAATTATATAAAGAAGGCGGACTTGAAGCTATTAAAGAAGATACTATAAATAAAAGTAAAATATTAAATAATCTAGGTATTAACTTGAATTTAGCTCCTGTAGTAGATGTTTCTTTAGATGAATCTGATTATATGTACGAAAGATCAATAGGCCAAAATACTTTAGTAACTAGTCAATATGCTAAAACAGTTATTGAAGCTAGTAAAAATACAGGAGTTTCATATACATTGAAGCATTTCCCAGGATATGGTAATAATATAGATACTCATAAAAATGAATCAATAGATACAAGAAGTTATGAAGAAATTTTAACAAATGACATTCCACCTTTTGAAGAAGGAATAAAATCGAAAGCAGAAGCAATATTAGTAAGTCATAATATAGTATCAAGTATAGATGCGGATAATCCTGCAAGTTTATCTAAAAATATTCATAATATTTTAAGAAATGAACTTAATTTTACAGGAATTATTATAACTGATGATATAAGTATGGGCGCTTTAGATAATGTTTCAAATACTACAGTAAAAGCTATTAATGCAGGTAATGATTTAATAATTACAACAGATTATATTAAAAGCATAAATGAAATAAAACAAGCTTTAAATGATAATGAATTAAATGAGGATACAATAAATAAATTAGCTTTTAGAATACTAGCTTGGAAATATTACAAAGGTTTAATGTTTGAAAACGAAAAATAGTTCACTTCGAACTATTTTTTTGTATAATAAAATTATGAAAGCAAAACATAATTTAAAACCAATATATAATGAAAAAACAAAAATTCTAATATTAGGAAGTCTTCCAAGTATTAAATCACGAGAAGAAAAATTTTATTATGCAAACAAATCTAATAGATTTTGGCAAATTATAAATATTTTATTCAATGTAAATTTAATAACTAAAGAAGAAAAAATAGAATTTCTTTTAAAAAATAAAATAGGACTTTTTGATCTTATTAAAGAATGTGATATTGATGGTTCTAGTGATTCAAGCATTAAAAATATTAAACTAAATGATATAGAAATCATAGTTAAAAATAGTAATATAAAATATATATTTTTAACCGGTAAAAAAGCTTATACATTATATGAAAAAAACTTTAGTCATTTAAATGTTAAATATTTTTACCTACCTAGCCCATCAAGTGCAAACGCACAATATTCTATAGAAAAATTAATAAAAGAATATAGTATAATTAAAAATAGCATAAATTAATTATGCTTTTTCTATAATTGGAAACATTGGAAAATCAATATACTCTTCACTATAATTATGAATGATTAATATAATCATTATTATTGTAATAACAAAAAATAAAATACCTAATAATATACCTATAATAGAAAGTATAAAACCTACACCATATTTGTTTTTTTGTTTTTTATTTTTTAAAGAATATACTATACCAATAATTCCAGGTACTAAACAAAAAATATTTATTGTAAAAGCTCCAATAAAAGAAGAAATTCCCATTATTAAAGCAATATTTTCTGAATCATCTTCCTTTTTTTGAGGTTCCAAATTTCTCGTTGGTTTTCCACACTCAATACAAAATTTATTTTCTTTATCATTATATTTACCACAATATCTACAATACATAATATCACCTACTTTTTTAAATATTATTAAAATTTAATTATTATATTGATAAACCTTTTTCTTAGGAACTTCAATTTCTGTTTTACTTTCAACTATAAGTCCTTTATATTTATAAGTAACAGATTCATAATTAGATAATATATAAGACTTAAAATAAAATTCTCTTAATTCCATATATTCTTTATAATTAGAATCTTCTTCTAGATTAATATATACTTGGTTTTCAGCAAAATTAAATTGTGAATCCATCCACTTTATTTCATCCCATATCTTATATTTATTAACACCTTCTTTTTCTAATCTTTTTATATAATTAGTTGCTAACTTATAATTATAAGATAATGGTAAAATATATGAATCTCTAAACTTATTATATGCGTTTTCTACTGTAACCTCATCTATATCATAAATGTCTTTCAAAAAATATACATTTGCATATTCTTTTAAAGCATCAGTTGCTTTATCTATACTTTTTATATATTCTCTTACCTCTTTATTACTATCAAAATATATAGATAATTCATTCATAATATCATTTATATTTTTATTAGAATCAAAAAATACTTCTATCATAAAATCTTTACCAAGTATATTAGTAATAAGTCTAGCTGACATTAACTCAATACAATAATCGTTTATTTGTTGTGAAGGATCTTCACTTATAACTTCACTATCAATTAATGTTGTCATCCCTTCATTTAAACCATAGCCAATATTACTATTGGATTCAAAGTCATAAAATCCTGTAGCTTCTATGTTTTTTAAGCCAGATATTTGATGAATGATTTCATGAGATAATGACTTTATTTGCTTTTTATTTAATATTATATGATCATTTATATCAATATAGAAACTTGATGTAATTGGATTTCTTTCATATTTATCATAATCAGTCGCTATTATTTTTAAATTTTTCTTTCTTTTTATAATTAAATCTTTATATTGAGGAAATTCTTCTATTAACTTATCATAGATTGCATTTATTTCATCAGATAATTCATCAGGATAATCTTGTCCATTTTCTATGGTTTGTAAAATTTCATCAAAAAAATAAGGATTCTTTCTCACAATTCTATTAAATTTTACGGTACCTAAAGTACATAAAATAGTATAATAAATTATCAAATTTCTCTTTGTTCTAGCCTTCATGCCTTTTTTCACCTTTAGTTAGTATAGTTTAAATTAAAAAAAGATGCAACAAAAAAGATATTTTTTTCAAATATTCTCTTTTATTTATCTCTTAATGTTGCATTAAATTTCTTTTCTATATCAAATATTATATTGTTAAATACTTTCATTACTTCTTCTTCAACTAATGTTCTTGTATAATCTTCAAAAACCAAATTATAAGCAATTGATTTTTTATTAGAACCAATATTATCTCCATAATAAATATCAAAAACTTTAACATCTGATAATAATTTTCCTGCTACTTTTTTAATTTCTTTAATAATTTCAAAGCTTTCTACATTTTTATCTACTATAAATGCTAAATCTTTTTCTATACTTGGATATTTATTTAATGGTTTATATTTTATATCACCTGTTTTATTAGATTGAAGTTTTGTTAATGATATTTCACAAACATACATATCATTTTTAGTTATACTAGGATGTAATTTTCCAAAATATCCAACACTTTTTCCACCAACGATTATTTCACTATTTATTTTTGGATGGATTTCTTTTGGTAATTCGGAACTTAATTTCAAAGTATATCTATTTTCTAATCCCATATAATTTAATAAGTTAGTAACAACACCTTTTACAAAGTAAAAATCCATTTCATAACAGTTGTTATTCCAGCTATTAGATAGGTATTTTCCATTTACAATGAAAGCTAATTTAGTATCTTCTTCATAATCTTCTGTTTCAGAATACACATTAGATATTTCATATATAAGTAAATCTTTATTCTTTTTAGATATATTATAGTTAGCTACTTCTAATAAAGAATTAATAAGACTTTGTCTAACAACTGCTCTTTCTTTTAACATAGGTTTATTTAACTTAATTGTATTATTAAATTTATAATTAAACTTATTTGAATCTTCTTCACTTATTAAAGTATAAGTTCTAACTTCATTAAATCCTAATGCACGCATTCTCTTAGTAATAATTTTTCTAAATTTAGAAGAACTACTATATTCACCTTTTTTAATAGTAATTTTAGGTAAAGTAGGTTTTATATTATCATAACCATATAATCTTCCAACTTCTTCTATAATATCTTCTTTTTGTAAATATATATCTTGTCTTCTATTAGGTACAGTTACCACATAATTATTTTTTTCTTCTTTATAGTTAAATCCTAAACTATTTAATATACTTTCTACATCTGAGTTAGTTAATTCCATACCTAATATACTATTTATTTCATTTAAACTAACTTTTACTTCTCTTTTTTCTTTTTTTACATTATCGTAAGTTAATGTTCCACTAACTATTTTTGCATCAGCATATTTTTCTAATAAATGACATGCTCTTTTTATAGCAAGTGTACAATATTCATAATTTAGAGGTTTTTCAAATCTTAAGCTTGCTTCGCTTCGAAGGGATAATCTTAATGAAGTATATCTAATATTATATGGATTAAACATAGCAGATTCTATTAAAATATTTTTTGTATTTTCAGTAATGCCACTATTTAATCCTCCCATTACACCTGCTACACATAAGCCTTTTTTACCATCTGTAATAACTATATCTTCTTTATTTAATATTCTTTCTGTTTTATCTAATGTTGTAATTGTTTCATTTTCTTTAGCCATTCTAACTAAAATATTATCTCCTACAACATCTTTATCAAAAAAATGCAATGGTTGTCCATATTCTAACATTACATAGTTTGAAATATCTACGACATTATTTATACTTCTAACGCCTGCAACTTCTAATCTATTTTTAATAAAATCTGGACTTTCTTTAATTTTAACATCTTTCGCTATCATTAAATTATACATACTACAATTATCAGTATCTACTTTTAATTTAACTAAATCTTCAACCTTTTCTTTAGTAGTATTAAATGAAATATCTGGCATTTTAACTTCCTTTTTTAAAACTGCTGCAACTTCATAAGCAAAAGATAAATGATTATTACAATCAGTTCTATTAGGATTTAAATCTAATTCATATATAGTGTCACTTAAATTTAAATATTCAAAAGCATTCATACCAACTATAGCATCATCATCTAATTCATAAATTCCTTTACTATAATTTTCTTCGTTCTTTTCTTCTAACCCTAATTCAAATAGTGCACATACCATTCCATTTGATTCCACACCTCTAATAGTACTTTTTTTAATTTCAAAATTTCCAGGTAAAACTGCGCCAGGTAATGCTACTATTACTTTAAGATTCTTTTTTACATTAGGAGCACCACAGACAATATTTAAAATATCATTTTTAACATCAACTTTTAAAACGTGTAAATGATCACTATCAGGATGCATTTCACAAGATAATATTTTTCCAACAACTACATTATCTAACTTAGATGTTTTTACACTTTCTACATTAATTCCTGCTGCAGTTATTTTATTAGCTAATTCATATAAATCTACATCTTTTATATCTACATAATCATTAACCCAATTTAAACTTATTGCCATATTAATTCTCCCTTCTATCAAATTGTTTCAATGTTCTTAAATCATGATTTGTATATAATATTCTTATATCATTAATACCATATTTAAGCATAGCAAGTCTATCTATACCAAAACCAAAAGCAAATCCATTCCATTTATCTGGATCATATCCACAATTTCTCAAAACAATTGGATTTACCATTCCAGCACCACCTACAGTAATCCAACCTGTATTTTTACAAATATTGCAACCTTTTCCATTACAATTAAAACAACTAATATCCATTTCTACACTAGGCTCAGTAAACGGATAAAAACTTGGTCTAAAACGTGTTTTTCTACTATCGCCAAATAAAGTTTTTGCAATTACTTCAAAAGTCCCTTTTAAATCACCTAAAGTAATGCCTTTGTCTACTAACAATCCTTCCATTTGTGTAAATTGATGAGAATGAGTTGCATCATCTTCATCTCTTCTATAAGTTTTTCCAGGACAAATCATTCTTATAGGTAACTCACCTTTATTTGCAAGCATAGTACGTACTTGCACAGGACTTGTTTGACTTCTTAATAAATATTCATCATCTCTAATATAGAAAGTATCTTGAGCATCACGAGCTGGATGACCTTTAGGTAAATTTAATAGTTCAAAATTATATAAATCTTTTTCAACTTCAGGTCCTTCAATTACATCATATCCCATACTCATAAGTAAATTTTCTAAACTTTCTACTATTCTTTCAACAGGATGTACTGATCCAGAAGGAATTTCTAATCCGGGCAAAGATACATCTATAGCATCTTTTTCCAATCTTTCATTAATCTCTTTTTGATTAAAATCATCTAACATCTTTTCGTATTCAGTATTAAAATAATTTTTTATATCATTAACACGCATTCCAAATTCTCTTTTTTCTTCTTTTGGAACATCTTTAATTAATTGATTTAATTGTGATATACTACCATTTTTGCCAATATACTTTACTTTTAAGTTTTCTAAATCATCAATGTTTTTTACTTTTTTTAAATCTTCTGTTAGTTCTTTTTTTAACTCTTCTACATTATTCATAAAATCATCTCCCATAAAAAAACAGTGTCTCCTATTAAAGGACGAAACACTGTAAATTCCGCGGTACCACCTTTGTTCTAGCTTTAAAGCTAACTCTTTACTCTTAACGCGATTAACGATTAACACTCCTATGTTGAAATTTCTCTTATATCATTTTACAATTACTCTCAGCTCATAATAATTGTTCTCTTTAAAAATTTATATATAAGATAATGACATAATCAATGTATTACGAAAATATTTTAACATAACAAATTTACTAAGTCAAAAAAAGTTTTTATAAAATAAAAAAATGTTGATAAACTCAACATTTTCCACTACGCAATTATAAATGCTATAGCTATAATAACTATTAACATTGCAACAATAAACTTCCAAATATACTTAAACCATTCTTTATATGGAATTTCTAAATAACTTAAACCAACTAATAGCATTGCACTTGCTGGTGTTACTAATGATACTAATCCATATATAGATTGGAAAATCAATGCAATAACATTTAAGTTAGATGAGAAGCTACTTGTCATGTATGTATAAACTAAATTTATTGTATATTGATATTCACTAGTAAATAAACTTGTTAATATACCTGCTAATGAAACCTTAAATACATTAAATGTTTTTCCTATAAACTTACCAATAATAGTTGGTAATACAGGATACATAACAGCTATTTCTAGAATAACATAAGCCATTAATAGTAAAACAACTAATTTGCTAACTTTTTTAAATCCTTCTTTGAAAGATTCAATTACACTATCAATACTTTGTTTATAACATATTTGTAAAACTAATAATGAAACTAACATTACAGTTTGTACACCAAATATATCCCAACTACCAAATTCAGTTACATTACCTAAAATATAAGAGAATATAGGATGTCCAAATAATTCAATTTTAGTTGTAACATATTCATGAGCTTTAGTAAACCAATCTACACCAAATACATTAGTCCATGGAATATAAGCCAAAATTGTAACTAAAATAGCAATTATTCCAACAATTATTAATGGAATTGTATTTGATTTATCGCTATCTTTTACTGTAGCAGCAAACATATCGATAGATTCTTTTTCTTCCTTATCTTCTTTTTTAGCCTTAGTAGCCTTTTTAGTTTTCTTAGCTTTTAATGCATAAACAATAAATGCTATTATACCTACTACAGTTACTCCGGCTAAAACATAAAATGCAATTTTATTTAATTTTAGTAATAATACTAATAATCCAATATCAATTAATGTAGCAAAGAAACCAATAATAGTTTTCTTTTCTTGATTATCTTTTAAATTCTTCTTAATATGAATTATATTGAATATACTATAAAGTATAAATGCAACTGCAAATATTATTATTTTTTCTAATAAATTATCAGTAAATTGTAATCCTAGATATTGAACGTTCATACCAACTACTTTAGTACTTATGGTAGAACCAATCATACCAACAAGCATTGCACCAAATGTAGTTGTGAATCCAGACATTTTATCCATTTTCAATTTAGATAAAATAGTTATTATAAATGGCATAAATGCAACTAATACAATATATTCATTTATAATACTTGCTAATCCAGCAAATACAAAACTGATTATTAAAGAAAATAATACTTCCTTTCCTTTTACTTTTGAAGCTATTTTGTCAGTTAATTTTTGATATGCTCCTAGTTTAGATAAAAATTGATAGAATGCACCAAGTACAAATATAAATGTTACTAAAACAGTAAAATAATACATACCTAATAAACCGTAAGTAACAAAATCAAAAATACCCATTCTAGAAATTTCTTCAGTAACTAACTCTGCTCCATTAAAATAACCTTGTGGTATAATCCAAGTTAATATTAAAGATAATAAAATCATACCAAAAGCAATTTTAACTAAATCATGTTTTTCAAAAAATTTCTTCATCTTAACCTCCTCATAATTAATTATAGCATAAAATGAATAAAAACAAGTGTTTTTCGCCAAATTTTCACAAAAAAAGAACTAATTAGTTCTTATTTTTCATTGTTGGGAATAAAATAACATCTCTTATAGAATCTTGTTCAGTAAATAACATACATAATCTATCTATACCATAACCTATTCCACCTGCAGGAGGCATTCCATATTCTAATGCTTCTATAAAATCCATATCTATATCATTAGCTTCATCATTACCTAAATTACGTTCTGCTAATTGACTTTCAAATCTTTCTAATTGATCTATTGGATCGTTTAATTCAGTATAAGCATTTGCAAATTCTTTACCACCTATAAACAATTCAAATCTATCAACAAATCTAGGATCATTTGGATTTTTCTTAGTTAATGGTGAAATTTCTACAGGATGTCCATATAAAAATGTTGGTTGAATTAATGTTTCCTCTACATATTTTTCAAAAAATAAATTAATAATATGCCCTACATTTTTTTGATGTTCTAACACTTCAATTCCATGTTCATCAGCTAATTTTAATGCATCTTCTACAGTCATTTCTTTGCTAAAATCAATTCCTGTTTTTTCTTTTATAGCATCAACCATACTTATTTTTTTCCATTCACCACTTAAATCAATTTCATTGCCACACCAATTAAAAACATATCTTCCATATACTTCTTTTGCAATTGTCTTATACATACTTTCAGTTAATTCCATCATACCATCTAAATTAGAGTATGCTAAATAAGCTTCCATCAAAGTAAATTCTGGATTATGCTTAGGATCCATTCCTTCATTTCTAAATACACGTCCAATTTCATAAACTGCTTCCATACCACCAACTAATAATTTTTTAAGTGGAATTTCTAAAGCTATTCTTAAATACATATCTAAATCTTGCGTGTTATGATGTGTTATAAATGGACGAGCAGCCGCTCCAGATAATACAGTATTTAAAACAGGAGTTTCAACTTCAACAAAGTTTCTTGAATCCATAAAATTTTGAATACATCTTATTATTTTTGGTCTCTCAAATGCTACTTTTTTTGAATTTTCATTCATTATTAAATCAACATAACGTCTACGATAACGCTCTTCAATATCAGTAAGTCCATGAAATTTTTCAGGCAAAGGACGTAAAGCTTTAACTAAATGTGTATATTCTAAGCATTTAATAGTTACCTCTCCTGTTTTAGTTTTCATAACTTTACCTTTAACACCAACTATGTCACCTAAATCGGCACTTTTAAATAAATTGTAAGATTCTTCACCTACATCATTAATTGAAATATAAACTTGTATATTTCCTAATTTATCTTGAATAGAAAAGAATGAAGCTTTTCCCATCTTTCTTATAAACATAATACGTCCTGCTATACTATATATATCGTTTATATTTTCAAAATCATCATGATCTATAGGAGCATATTTTTCTTTTAAATCTTTTGAATAAGCCGTTCTTTCAAATCTGCTTCCAAAAGGATCAATACCAATACTTTTTATGTTATTAGCTTTTTCTCTTCTAACTAATTCTTGTTCAGTAAACTCACGCATAAAACCAACTTCTTTCGTACAAATAGTATACAAATAATATAAAAAAAAATCAATATAAAGAATAATTGCTATTTATTATCCATATATTTAATTGAGGTGAAAATCATGAACGGAACATATTATCAAAATCCAACATTTCCAACTGCAACAACAAATAATTATCAAGATAATATCGTACCTGTTGGTACAGAATTAACAATGGAACAAAGTTACATTGAAAATATTTTAAGATTAAATAAAGGAAAAAAAGTAAAAGCATATGTAAGCTATCCTGATTCAATAGATTGGAAGGATGCTATTTATAATGGAATAATTGAACAAGCTGGTAGAGATCATTTAATTATTAGTGATCCTTCAACAGGAAAATGGTATTTAATCTTAATGATATATCTAAATTATGTTGAATTCGAAGAAAGAATTAATTATAGTATATAAACGAACTTTTATAGTTCGTTTTATTAATTTTATTTATTTAATATTTATATTTGATATGGTATAATCAATAATAGGTGGTAATATGATACTAATATTAAGTATAATTTTGGCTTTAATTATAATTTTAGGTATTCTAATAATGAATTATATTTTTAATTATAATACTATACAAGCATTAAATATAAAAATAAATGAAGCTGAAAGTATTATAGATAATGAATTAAGAAAAAAATATGATTTAATAATTAGAAGTTCTACTATTATTAATAAACTTTTAAAAAAGGAAATAACATATTTTAAAGAAATAAATAACATTAAAAGTGATAACTTATCAAATTTTGAATTTGATAGAAAAATCTCCGAAGGAGAACAAATAATATATAAAGTAAAAAATGATTATCATTCTTTAGATGATAATGAAGAATTTCAAGATATATATAATTCAATAAAAGATTGTGATGAAGCGTTAGAAGCATCTAAGTCATTTTATAATAAATATACAACAGAAATTAATTTAATATTAAAAAAATTCCCAACTAATATAATTGGTAAAATTCATAGAATTCCATTAAGAAACTATTTTGATGGAAAAAATATGTTTGATGATGAAATTAAAGATTTTAAGCTTTAATTAATTAAAATTATGAACAAATTTCTATTTTAGCTTTAAATGAAAAGAAAATAGCGATTAAGCTATTTTCTTTTTATTCTTATTAACTAAAATATAAATAATTCCTACTAAAGAGCCAAAAGCTACAATAGAATATAGTACTATATCTATTGAAGAAGTTTGTGCATTATTAGGTGCTTTATTCACATTTTCAATAGAAGTACTATTATCACTTAAAGCAATCATAAATGGAGAAAATTCACTAACTGTTATTTCTGCTTTTCCGTCAACTACTGTTGTTTTAAAAATTTCATAAGTATTGTCTTTTTTTCTATGTAATATTTGTACTTCTTTACCATTGTAATTACTTCCAATACTGAATGCAACTTTCATATTATCAGTAGTTGTTCCAAAAGCCTCTAACTCATAGCAACCTATAATATTGTTAAAACCACGATTATCTAATTCTTTTGCTAATTCTTTGTAAATTTCATCGCTAGTTTCAATTTTTCCCATATTAACAGGTGTTCCATTTTCTAATGTTGTTCCGTATGCTCCCAAAATACTAACATTAGTTTTTACAAAATATAATACATCATTTTTATAAAAATATAAGTCGTGTACTGTTCCCCAAGGTGTTCCGCCGCCTTGTCCACCACGAATGTCAGACTTTTTAACAGTAATAGAACTATCATTTAATAATTTATTAAAATCAAATGTATCAAAAGTCCACTTATTAGCATTTTCTTCATCGTCTAAATCATAAACTGTAAATACTGCATCCAAACCATTATAGTCTGCAAACTTCATACTATCTACTTTATTTTTAACATATGTTGCATCTTGTTCATTATATCCATTTTCTTTTGTATATTTGATAGTAAATCCTTTTTGCATTTCTTTTCCAATTATTGTAACATAGCCACTTTCCCAATATTCATATTCAAATTGTACAGTAACACTAAATTCTGAAGTGCTAATGTTATAACCATTTTCGTTGAAAATAGTAGCAATTTGTTCCATTATTTCTTTTTCAGCAGGATGTTGTAAATTATCTATTTCTTCATCATAAGTATGAGCAACTTTATCATAATAATTAGCAACATCAGTTTTTGTAGTAGTAATTGTAAATTCGCTTGGAATAATAGAATTTAATTCTTCTTGCGTTAAATCATTTACTGTTTTTGTTGTTTCTTTTGTCATTTGGATTTCATTTGTTGTTGGTAGTTCTTGTGCATTAACAGTCATAGTAATAAACATACTAGATATTACTAATGCTGATAATAAAATTTTACTTGTTTTTTTCATTTTTACCTTTCCTTTCTTACATATAAAATTTTATTCAATATATAATAAATATTCTTTACGAATATTATTACTATGAAATAAGAAATACATGATCAATCATGTTCCGAAGCTATTTAACTACAATGCAGTATTTTAGCCTATATAACCTATAGTATAATTTTAACATAATATATAAAAGACTATCAACACTTTTTATATGATATTATCTTACAAAATATATCACATAAAAAAAGATAACTTTTATTATCTTTTTGCGAATTAGTAACTAGTACCATCCAACCCTTAGCAATGTATTATCTTGCTATCTTAAGTTTATTACTTTACAAAATTATTATCAATATAATGTAATATGATTTACAACACATTTTACAAAAATATACAAAAAGAGAAGTTTATCTAACTTCCCAATTAATTGGTTTTGCGCCATTATCTTCTAAATATTTATTACATCTGCTAAATGGTCTACTTCCAAAAAAGCCATACCTTGCACTAAATGGAGATGGATGAGCACTTTCAATAATAAAATGCTTTGGATTTGTTATTAATTCCTTTTTGCTTCTAGCAAAATTGCCCCATAATATATATACAACAACATCATCTTTTTTTTCTATTCTTTTTATAATTTCATCAGTAAAATCTTGCCATCCTAAATCTTTATGACTTGCTGGCTTATCTTTTTCTACTGTTAAGACGCTATTTAAAAGTAAAACTCCTTCTTTCGCCCAACAAGTAAGATTGCCACTACTACTTGGATTAATACCTAAATCATCATATAATTCTTTATAAATATTTTGCAAACTAGGTGGCAATTTTTTACATAGTACACTAAATGACAAACCATGGGCTTCGCCAACTCCATGATAAGGATCTTGTCCTACTATTACAACTTTTACATCTTTATATGGAGTTAACTTAATTGCATTAAATACTTCTTGTTTCATAGGAAAGCAAATATTATTTTTATATTTTTCATTTACTTTTATAATTAAATTTCTAAATTCATCTGATTCAAAAATATCTTTAAGAACTATATCCCAATCATTTCCAATATGCATAATTTACCTCACTTATGATATGTTTCATTATTATTAATTTTAAAAGCTCTATATATTTGCTCTAATAAAATACCTCTAAATAATCCATGTGGATAAGTTAAATCTCCAAATGATAAAGAGTAATTACTTATATCAGTAACAGATTTATCTAAACCATTAGAACCACCTATAATGAATGTTATAGTTGAATTATAAACAAACCATTTATCTATCATACTAGCAAAACTTATACTATCCATTTTTTTACCATTTATTTCTAATGTTATTATAAATTCTTTTTTACCTATATTTTTTAAAATTTCTTTGGCTTCTTCAGTAATTGTACTATCTTTTACTTCTATAATCTCTATCTTATGATATTTATTTATTCTCTCTTTATAATCATCAATTAACGAATTTAAATATTGTTCTTTAATTTTTCCTACTACTATTAGCTTAATCATATAATAAAATTCTCCGTTTTTTCATTTTGTTTTGCAATAAATATATTATTAAATTCTACATTATATTCATCTAATGTATTTTTTAAAGTATTTAATGCTATTTCTTCTGTATTATTTTCTTGACTTAAATGGGCTAAAATAACATATTTAGTATTATTTCCTATTAATTTTGAAAGATAAAAAGATGAAGCCATATTAGATAAGTGACCTTTATCACTCAAAACACGTTTTTTAACCCATGCTGGTCTTGAACCATGCATAAGCATTTCTACATCATGATTACTTTCCATTATGTATAATGTTTTATTATAAATTTTTTTAAAATATTTATTATTTATATAACCCGTATCAGTAATATATACAACACTAGAATTATTATAAGTTATAATATACCCATTAGATTCTATAACATCATGACTTGTTTTTATTATTCCTACTTCAAAATCATCTATAGTAACATCGTCTACTAAAATTATAATATCTTTATAATCATCTAAACCATCAATTTCCATTAACATCTTTTGACCTATACATATAGTAGGATTATATCTTCTTATAATTGTTTTTAAAGCTGCAGTATGATCTTTATGTGAGTGAGTTATAAAAATATAATCAATATCTTCTATAGCAGTGTTCGTTTCTTTTAATTTTTCGCATAAGTATTTAAGATTCATACCAACGTCAATTAAAATATTTTTAGTATCAGTTTTTATTAAAGTACAATTACCCTTAGAGCCACTAGCTAAAACAGATACTAACATGAGAAAATACTCTTACATGGATTAATAGAATATCCTCCCTTATAAGGGTATCCTATATAAACACCTAAGTGAAGATGCGTTCCTGTAGAATTACCAGAAGATCCCATCATGCCTAGTTGTTGTCCTCTTTTTAAAGATTGTCCAACACTTACAATATATTTTTGTAAATGCATATAAATAGTATAATAATTATTTCCATGGTTTACTATAACATAATTACCCATTGAATAATGTGATCCTGTTTCTGTAACTACTCCATCTTTAACAACAGATATCGGAGAACCTTTACCACATCCAGAAATATCTATTCCTTGATGTAGACTACCCCATCTATATTCGTATCTACTTGTTATTACGTAAGGTGTAATTGTTGGCCATTGCCATGAACCATTACTAAAGTCATAATCGTAATATTCATAGTGAGAAGTATTTACTTTCTTAGTACCTCTTTTAACTATTTTATTTACTGTTGGACTTAATTCTTTTTTATTTGTTATATATAATCCTTGTATTTCTCCATTAATATATTGTATTTTTTCAGTTGCTCTAGTTTTACCATTAACGCCTTCTTGAATTGTTTTATTATTACCAACATATAAAGTATCATCATCTTCATATTCAGTTTTATAATTATTTTCAACGTCTTCTATTTTTTCTATTCCATATACTATACTTACTTGAGGGTTAATTAAAGCAGTATTAACTTCTTGTCCTGCAGATAAAAGTACATTTGCACTTGTAAATTCTGGATTAGCTACTAAAAATTCATCAACGTTTAAATTATTTGCCTCAGCAACACTATTTATACTATCTCCATCTTTAACTATATATTTTTTAGGTTCTTCTAAAGTTCCAAAAAGTAAAAATTTACTTATATCGTTGCTATTCATATAAATATCATCATTAACACTTAAATAATCTTCTTTTATAGTTATATTTTCATTCCAATATACATATTCAATTTTAGAACCAACATCTATTATTTCTGGTTGACTATTAGTTTCATATTCTTTTAAATTCTCACTACCTACGAAAGCAGCGACAGTATCATAAAAACCTTTTTCGAAATCTTCTTTATTTAAAACATTTATAATTAAAGGATCTTTAGCGGATTTACCTTCTTCATTTTTATAATTAATTGTTACTTTATATCCACTTATTGTAAATGGTTCTTTTGATCTTATAATGTTATAAACATCATTAACACTATTAATATCATTATCATAAGTTACAACTTCTTCTATATCTAATCCATTTGGAGGATATACTTTATCAACACCATATTTTTCTTTTATACTACTTTGTTCTTTATCTATAAGATTTAGAAGTTCATCTTTATTTGTTAACAAACCAATTTTTTCTCCATTTAAATAAACTTGATACAATTTATTTGGATTTCCTTCAGCTTTTACCTTAGTACCCATAAAAAATATTGAAACACCTATTATCGTTGTTAATAAAATGCTTATTATTTTATTAAAGATATCCATATAGTTCACCTAACCTTCTTGATCCTTTTTTAAGTAATTTCTAAAATTACTCATATTTCTTTCAAATAATAATTCTATCGTTCCGGTATTGCCATTACGATGCTTACCAATAATTAATTCAGTTACACTAATATTCGTTTGTTCAGCGGCACTTCTATTATAATAGTCATCTCTATATAAAAATCCTACTATATCAGCATCTTGTTCAATTGAACCTGACTCTCTTAAATCACTCATAATAGGTCTTTTATTTTCTCTTAATTCAACACTACGAGATAATTGTGCTAGCGCAATAACAGGAACTTTTAATTCCATAGCCATGGTTTTAAGAGATCTTGATATTTCAGATACTTCTTGTTGCCTATTACCAGCATATTTACTACTACCCTCAATCAATTGTAAATAATCTATTACTACTAACCCTAATCCTGGTCCTTGAGTAGATAATCTTCTACATTTAGCACGAATCTCTGAAACAGTTATGCCAGAAGCATCTTCAATAAATATACGTGTATTACTTAATTCACTAATAGCTTCATTTACTTTTTTCCAATCGTTGTGTTCTAATCTTCCTGTTCTTAATTTATTTTGGTCTATTCCGCCTGAAGCACTAATCATACGCATTGCAAGTTGTTCTGCGTTCATTTCTAAATTGAAAAGTGCAACATTTTTTTGACAATTAATAGCAGCATTAACTGCAATATTTAATCCAAAAGCAGTTTTTCCCATTGCTGGTCTAGCTGCAATAATTATCAATTCATTTTCATGCAAACCGCTTGTTAATTTATCAAAATCATAAAATCCTGTGGCAACACCTGTAATTTCCTTATCATTTTTTGCCAAATCATTAATTATCTTTTCAGTATTATGCATTACCTCATTAATAGTTTTAAATTCTCCAGCTTTTCTTGCCTTAGTTACACTAAAAATACTTTTTTCTGCATTTTCTATTAATTCATTAGTTTCATTTTCTTCATCATATGCATTTGTAATGATAGTTGTATTTGCTTCAATTAATTTTCGTCTTAATGCTTTATCTCTTACTATATCTATATAATAATCTATATTTGCTGCTGTAATTACAGAATCTATTACTTCACTTAAATACTCTATTCCTCCGATTGAATTAATATTTTCTGTTTTTTCTATTTCGTTAGTTAAAGTAGTTGAATCAATTGGTATTTTATTTTTATGTAGTTCATAAATAGCTTCAAATATTTTTTTATTTGCTTCACTAAAAAACATATCTGAACTAACTTCTTCGCAGACTTTATCTAATGCAACCGAGCTGATAAAGCAGCATCCAAGAACTGACATTTCAGCTTCTAAATTTTGTGGCATTTTTCTTTCAGCCATAAAAACACTCCTAACGAACTATAACATTCAATATTATTTCAACTTTTTTATGTACTTTAGCTACTATTTTATGTGTGCCAACCGTATCAATTGGATAATCTAATATAATTGTTTTCTTATCTATATTATATCCTAATTTTTTAATAGCTTCACTAATTTGTTTTGAACTTATTGTACCAAAAATTTTACCATTTTTCCCTTTTTTGGCATCAAATACAATTTCTTTTTTTTCTAATTCTTTTTTTATCTCAAGTAATTTTTCTACTTCTTTTTGTTCTTCTTCTAATCGTTTATTAATTTCATAATCTAATTTATTTTTACTTCCATTAGTATACTTAATAGCTAATCCATTTTTAATTAAAAAGTTATTAGCATAACCATCACTAACTTCAATTATATCATCTTTTTTTCCTTGCTTTTTGACATCTTTTAAAAGTATAACTTTCATGAATACCTCCAAAAATTTCATATATAGTATAACATATATTAAATTTTTTTCATAATTTTTTTATATACTAAAATAGAAAGGATTACCTTTCTATTAGTCTTGCATGTACAACAGTACGTTTTGTTGTTGCACCACTTCCATTACATGTTGATAATGTAATAATTTTATCACTTGCTTTTAAGTCTATATTAAAATTTTTATAACTTCTTTGTTTTATATTATTTAAAAAATCTAAATATTCATTATCACTATTAAAATTAGTTGTTATATAGTATTCTTCAGCTTCTATAATATAATATGAAAATATTTCATAATAATGTGTATTATTCGTAGTATCTATAATTTCTATTATATTTTTATTAGGTTCATTAAAATAATCTTTATTAAAAATATATCTTAATCGTCCAAACATTGATTTATCACTACCATTATGTCCAAATATAACAACGTTTTTATCATCCCATGAAGTATTTCTATAATCCATAAAAATTGTACCTAATGAATTTCTTTTCTTATTTATAGAATGATTTAAATAATAAGAATTGTCCGTTGATTGTACTATAGGATAACTAATATTATTATTATCCATTCTTATCCAGCCTTTAATATCAGGATTTGTTTTTTTTAGTTCATCAAAATCTACAGAAAAAATTTCTTCTTTTTCTCCTTTATCATTTATAATGGTTGTTACCTCTGTTATATTATTTAATATATTTTCATTTTCAACTTTATTATTATGAGAATCAAAATAAAAGAATGATAATTTATAAATAGAAATAGCAAAAATGATTGATAAAATTGCTATTATTATTACTTTCTTTTTTAGTTTTAATTTTACTTTCTTTTTTATCTTTTCCATAAAGACCCTCTAAAATAAAAAGATGAATATTAAGAAATTCACCTTTCTATAACTTTCTTAAAGAAATTTATTAATTTGTTTTTTTCTTCAATCCGATATATATAATACCACCTAATGAAATAATTGCTAATATTCCATAGAATACAACATCAACAGATGAAGTTTGTGCATTATTTATACTAGATAAAACAGGCTCTTTTAATTGATAATTAGCTGCTAAAACATATGATGAAAAATGTTCAAATTCTAATACTACATTTCCAAATTCATCAGCCTTTAATTTATCTTTTACAACTTCCATTTTGTTAGTTTCTGGATTGAAATATAATAAAGTAAATTCTGTATTTTTTAAATATTCTTTTAATTCTTTATTAGCATTATCTGTACAAGCATACATTTCAGATGAATAAAGTTCATATTTATCACACTCTAATTTGTCAAAAAACTGATTTGCTAGATACTCTTTAATATTAACGTTTAAATTATAATTTGTAGGTAGCGCACCATGATAAGTAAAATCTATATAAATAGCATCTTTTAAATCAACTAATTCATCTATTTTTTCCTTATTAACTGATGTTTCCATAGATATTTTATGGTCATATGTAAATCCTTTTCCAACAGTATTTTTTATATCTAATCCATTTAAATAATAACTTTCTTCTCCTACTTCACTATAACCATTAAAATATAAAGTTATATCTTTTCCTTTTAAGGCATTTATAACTCCAGATAAATCTTCATTTTCTTCTACATAATATGAGAAATTATAATTATCATAGTCAGAATCTCCTCTTATAGGAACAATTTCTTTATATTTATCTAAATTATTTAATATTTCTATTAATCCTTGAGCTTTATTATCAAATTTACCCGTTAATGGACTTGGATCAAAATCACGAACACTAATTGTCCAATCAATATTAATAGGGTCTTTTGAAGAAGCACTTAAAGTAATTGTTGCATTTCCTAAATCATGAGCATTTGTTAAAATTTCTACAGCATTAGATGGTTTTTCTTTTAAATGATATGCTTCCCACCAAGTAGTTGGTTCTGTTTCATAATCATCATTATATTCATCTAATTCATTGTTATATTTCCACCACTCTGGTTTTTCTTCAAGTGGTTTTACAGGATTTTCATCACTATTATAATATTCTAAATATAATTTATTGAATTCATCTAAACTTAAGCTCTTATACCAATCTACATATTTTTCAAATTCTTCTTGTTCCTTAGAAAAGTCATAAGGTTTTACTTCTACAGAAACTATTGAATCATTACTACTTTTTGCAGTTACATCTGTTACATCAAAATATAATTCATTATTAGTATACCATGTGCTCCAAAAAGTAAATGGATCGCTGGAACTACCACATCCACCTATCTTAATAGTATAATTGTTTGAGTGGCTTTCCCAATTTGTTAATCCTCCGCCACCATAACCACATTGACCAGTGGTTGAAATTGGATTTTTTTCATTGAAATAATTATTCCAATAAGAACTTTCAGCATTTGTAATTAATTTTCCACTAAAAAGCATAACTGCTAATACAAACATAAACTTAAAACTTTTTTTCATTTTATCCCTCTTTTCTTTTTTAATGCTCTTATTTTAAAAAACTATTACTTGAGTACTTTCTACTCTAATTAGAATATATCATAACTTTTTTTATTACGCAATAATTTTTTAAGTAAAAAAAATAGTACATTTTAGTACTATTTAACATATGGTATTAAAGCCATAAATCTTGCCCATTTAACTTGTTGAGCTATATGTCTTTGATGTTTTGCACATGCACCTGTCATTCTTCTATTCATTATTTTGCCTTTTTCAGTAATATATTTACTAATAATAGCAACATCTTTATAATTTATATCTTTATTAGCACACATCTGACATATTTTCTTTTTTTTACGAAAAAATTCAGCCATTAAAAATCCTCCTTAAAATGGTAGATCATCATCACTAAGTACTACTTCGCTTCCAAAGTCCTTAAAAGGATCCTCTGTAATATCTGTAGTAGGTACATTTGGCGTTGAATCTACATTATTATAATCAGGCATTGGATCACTATATTGTCCTCCACCATTTCTATTACCACTTCCTAAGAAAGTGATATTATCAGCGACGACTTCTGTAACATATCTTTTGCTACCATCACTTGTTTCATAATTTCTAGTATGTATACGACCTTGAACTGCTACTTGTGAACCTTTAGAACAATATTTTGAAACATTTTCAGCTTGTCTTCTCCAAACTACAATGTTAATAAAATCTGTACTTCTTTCTCCATTTTGATTTGGAACACCATTAACTGCAATGCTTATTTGGCATGTTGCAATTCCGTTAGGTGTTGTACGCAATTCAGGATCTCTAGTTAATCTTCCTATTAATATAACACTGTTCATATTATTCCTCGTCTAATCTTATAATTAAATGTCTAATAACTTTTTCATTGATTCTTGCTTTACGATCAAATTCAGCAACAATCTTGCTATCAGCACTTATTGTTATAACATAATAATATCCATTTAATTCTTTTTTGATTGGATAAGCTAATTTTCTATTTCCCATTTCTTTTTCTGTTTCAATAGTACCACCCATATCTGTTACTATTGCTTTTAAAAGAGAAACTTCTTTTTTTATAGATTCCTCATCCTCAGTTTTTAAAATGAACATAATTTCGTACTTGTTCATACTACACCTCCTTTTGGTCTATTACGGCTTATTTCTAAGCAAGGAGCTATCGCTCGAAAGTATTATAACATACTAATATTTTATATGCAAATCAAATTTTATTAAAACAAAAAAGGTAACAATTACCTTTTTATTACAGCAAAATCTAACTTAATGATACTTGACTCATTTCAACTTCTACAGGAGTTTCTTGTCCAAATAAATCTATTAATACAGTTAATGTACTATTATCTATATCAATATTATCAATAATTCCAATCATGCCTTTAAATGGACCATCAGTAATATTAACTTTATTACCTACAACTAAATCTTTATTTACATCCATTCTAGTCATACCCATATTAGATAATATTTTATCTATTTCTTGTGGCAATAATGGTGTAGGTTTTGCTCCTTTACCACTTGAACCAATAAATCCTGTAACTCCAGGAGTATTTCTTACTATATACCATGCTTCATCAGTCATAATCATCTCAACTAGAATATAACCTGGAAACATTTTTTTCTTCTTTTCTTTAACAGAGCCATCTTTTAATGTTTCTGTTACAGTCTCTTCAGGAACAACTACTCTAAATATATAATCTTGAAATCCCATAGTTTGAGCACGACTCAATAATTTTTCTTGAACTTTACTTTCATGCCCACTATAAGTATTTACAACATACCATAATTTTTCCATTAACCAATCCATCCTTTAAATAAAGCAAATAATGTATCTATGCCATAAAAGAATACAGCAAAAAATATTATAAATATTAAAGTAGATAAAGTATATTTTAACATTTCTTTCTTAGTAGGCCATTTTACTTTTTTTAATTCACCTTTTACTTGATTAATATAACTTTCATTATTTTTAACTTTTGATTTTGCCATTTTTACACCTCTTAAATTTTAGTATTAAAAAAACACATCTGTGTTACGTAACATAATATAACATAAGTAATCTTTTTTTGCAAGCACTTTCAAATAAAAAAACCCATTAAGGGTAATAATCTTAAATGGTGACCCATATGGGGTTCGAACCCATGAATGTAGCCTTGAGAGGGCTATGTGTTAACCATTTCACCAATGGGCCATTTGCCTTATAAATATTAATATAATACTAATAAGACTTTTTTTCAACTTTTTTATTTACAAAGTTTTTTCTATAAAATATCTAGGACGTTTTTTAGATTCACTATAAGTTTTACCTATATATTCACCTATAATTCCTAAACACAACATTTGTATTCCACCTATTAACCATATTGAAATCATAATGAAAGTCCACCCTTGAACTGTTCGACCAGCAAACTTAACACATAAGGTATATACCATAATAGCAAAACTGAATACAGCAATTAATAATCCAATATATGTTATTAATTTTAAAGGCTTTACACTAAAAGAAGTAATTCCATCAATTGCAAAATAAAGCATTTTTTTTAATGGATATTTAGATTCTCCAGCAAGTCTTTCTTTTCTCTCATAATAAACTATGCTACTTTTATAACCTATTTCTGGTACAATTCCTCGTAAAAATAAATTTGTTTCACCATACTCACTTAAGCATTCTAATACTTCTTTACTCAATAATCTAAAATCAGCATGATTATAAATAACATTTGTGCCCATTTTATTCATAACATGATAAAATGCTTGAGCAGAATTACGTTTAAAGAAACTATCTTTTTTTCTAGAACTTCTAACACCATAAACAACATAAGAACCATTTTTATACTCTTCAATCATCTTATCGATTGCATCTACATCATCTTGTAAATCAGCATCAATACTAATAGTTATATCTGCAAAATCTTTAGAATAAACTAAACCTGCTAATAGAGCAATTTGATGTCCCTTATTCTTAGATAATTTTATTCCACTAAATAAATCATTTTCTTTATTAAATTTTTCTATCAAATTCCACGTATTATCTTTTGAACCATCATCTACAAATAATATTTTACTTTTTTTATTTATAACTTTTTTATCTATTAAATCATTTATTTTATTTTTTAAAATTTCACTAGAAATTGGTAAAACTTCTTCTTCATTATAACAAGGTACTACAATATATAATATACATTTTTTATTTTTCATGACAAACCCTCTTACTACTTATTTTTAAATACAAACAATTTGCTAATAATATAATTTCCTACTATAACAATAATTTGAGATACAACTTTTCCAATTTTATCATTTAAATGCAATAAACTTACAAATATAAACATAGTAAGCATATCCAAAACTAGTGTTATTAATCTAGAAGAAACAAACTTTGTTGCTTCCTTAAGTTTATTTTTTTCTTTACTTTTAAAAACAAATACTCGATTAGTTACATATGCAAATACAACCGCTACTACCCAAGATAATATATTTGCCACTTGAAGCTCTATTGGATTTTTTGGATTTAAAAATGTAAGTACACAAGCATAATAAACAACTAATGAAACTAGTGTTGTAAGTACTCCAACAATCAAGTAATTATAAATTTCTTCATTTTTATGATATATATTAAAACACCAATTAATAAATTTTTTAAAAATACTTTTATTTTTTGTTTCTGAATATGGTATAATTTTATTTTTTTTTACTATAAAAGATTTCTTAGCCTCTTCTAATAATGGACGATCTGCTACTGCATTATCACTATACATTTCCTCTATTATAAAATTCGGATATTTATTGTTAAAAAGTCTTAGTTTTTCAACACCATAACAATTTATTCCATTATATTTTCCTGTTTTCTTATCTATAGGACTTGCAAATAAATCCATCACTTTATATTTATTTTTAATAGGTTCTAACAAAAAAAATGGACTAGCTGAAGCGATTATGTCATTTTTATGAGACTTCTTCTCTTTAAAAAAATCTTTAATATTCTTATCATAAATACTCCAAAACTCTTCTACTAAAGAATCTATATTATCAAAATATTTAACAATAGAGAAAAAACATTCTTTCATTTCTTCTTTTGATATTAATTTCATTTTATACTTTATTGCAAATAAACCCATCTTAGGTAATTTAAATAATAATTTTTTCTTTTTTTTCATTAAAAAAAATATGAATTTATAAGAAGAATCTCCATCAAATATAGTTCCGTCAAAGTCATAAACATATAATTTCATACTGCACTTCCTATAAAAAGTATAACACATACAATCATAAAAAGATATTAAATCAGCTTTAATATCTTTATTTTATCCATATTTTTGCATCACCTTTTTGACTTGTTTTTAGCCAATTTATTATAAAATACATATTTTCTTTATTAGTTGATATACATCCTTCTGTATAATTTTTATTTTTTATATGCATAAATATTGCAGAACCCTTACCCTTAATAATAGGATTTAAATTATATTCTATTAGAAGTCCCAATTCATATTGTATTTTATAATCTATTAAATGTTCACAACTTATCCAATCTTTTTCTTTTACATTTATTATGTAATCATAATCATATTTTTTTTCTATATCAGATAAAATTACACAACAATTATAATATTTAGAATTAATATCATCTATCCAATACATATCTTCATTTATTTTATAGTATGGATATGTACAATTAATATTTTCTAATCCAAAGGCAAAACCTATATTATAAATACCAAGAGGTGTCTTCATATCACCCTCAACCTTTTTTGTACTTACTCCATTTTTACCTATATATAATTCATTTAATTCTTTTGTTTTTACACTATCATCATAAAGTTCTATTTTATTATTAGCAGTATCAACTACTATTAATTTCTTACAATTAATCATTTTAAACTCCTATTAAAAAACTTATTTGTTTTTTCTAATAATATACTTATACCTAAAGAAGACAATATCATTACTGTAACATTTGGATTAAAATAATATCTTGTGCTTACTTCAATAAATAAATATACTCCAAAATATAAAATTAAATTAATTATAAAAAATTCATATTGAATTAATTTATCTTTTCTTTTATAAACACCAAATAAAGCAATAACAATGATTACATAATTCATAACTTTTACATAATTAATAGCGAGATTCATAAAGTTATTAGAAAATTGTTTGTTATTTATAGCATTACCTAAATCATTATATAACCATATAAGTTTAATTTTTTGATACATTAAATTAGGTAATTTATCTACCCTTTTAATTCTTCGTTTTATTTCATTAATTTCATCATATTTATTATCAAAAAACACTTCATCATCTAAACTATATTTACCAAAAGTATCATAATTAAGTCCTAACAAAAATTTCCATTCAGGATTTTTATTAGCAAATCCAATTTCATTTACTCCACTTTTTATCATAATATATGATGGAAATTTTATAACAAACATAAATATTAATAACATTACTATAATATATTTAAAAGTATCAATTTTCTTTTTGTTATTTAATATTAAGTATATGATTGCTGTTAATATATATATAATTGCTTCTGGTCTTTCTAAATGACTTATTCCTAACAATAGTGCAAAGAATATTATATTTTTTAAATTAGTTTTTTTAAATAGAAATAAATATACTCCAATTAATGTTAACATTAAAGATAATTGTTGATTTCCTAAAACAGAATTTAAATATAATGGATATAATGATATTACATAAAGTAAACTAACTATTCTACCAGACGATTCGTTTGTTAATTTAGCAGATATTTTATATATTAACAAAGTAATTACTGTTGAATAAATACAATTAAGTATTTTAAGAACAATAATATTGTTAATAACTTTTAAAACTAATGCTTCATAAAATACATGAAATAATTGATATCCCCAAGTTATAAAATAATAATCATTTAAAAAGCTTTTATTACCATTAATTAAATTAGTTGCAGCTTCCCACATTATATAATAATCATCTAAAATAGGAGTATCAACTATTAAAACAAATGTAATTTTTGTAACTAAACTAATAATAATTAATAGAATATAAAATCTTTTAATATTCACTTTTTTTACAAATAAATATATAATTACAAAGGATAATAACGTTAACAAAATACCATTTTCAAAACTTCCACAACCAATTATTAAACCTAAAATTATTAGAATGCTTATTCCTAGTACTTTTTTTAAAAAATTCATATTATCTACTCTTCTTTTCTAATATTTCTTTTATTAAAAATCTTACATTATACTTTATAAAACGTCCTATTCTTTTAGGTTCTAACATAATTCTATAAAGCCATTCTAAATTAAATTTTATAAATATAGAAGGTGCTCTTTTTTTACTACCACTTAATACATCAAATGACCCACCTACACCAACAAATATTCCTTTATCAAAACTTTTAATATATTTATTTATTATTTTTTCTTGTTTTGGAATTCCAAGTGCTATTAAAACAATATCAGGTTTAGTTGTCAATATATAGTTCATTACACCATCTATATCTTTTATATATCCATTAGTAGCTCCTACTAATTTAATATTAGGATATTTTTTATTAATAACTTCTTCTAATTTATTAATAACTTCTTCTTTTGAACCATAAAGATAAACTTTATATTTGTTTTTATTAGCTAAATTTAATAAATGTAAAGATAAATCTACTCCGGTAATACGTTCCTTTATTTCATATCCATAATAATTAGCTAATTTAACAACCGCTATTCCATCTGGTATTATATAATTTTCTTTATTATTAATGATATTATTTATCTCAATATCTTTCTCACTTAACATATATGTTTCTGGATTTGCAGTAACTATAAAAGTTTTCTTTTTATTTTTTAATCTAGTCTCAATTTCATTATAAAATTCTTTTTTTGAACCTGTATAAATATTATTAAATATATCATTATGTTTTAAATTTTTATAAAATTCTATATTTCTTTTTTCTATTAATTTAGGATCAAAATTTTTATAATTATCTAAAGATAGTTTTTGATACTTACTTCTTAAATCAATATCGTTAATTAATTCATCAAGAGCTTTTTCCATATTATTTTGATTTCTATTTGAAATTATTATTCCGTTTTTTAAAACAATCTCTTCTATTCCTTTTGCAGAAGAATATGCAAGTATAGGTAATCCATGACTCATGGCTTCTAAAGCTACTAAACCGAATGATTCCTCAAAAGATGTATTTATATAAATAGAAGATTCTTCATATAATTTATTTAATTCATCACTAGTTTTATAACCTAACAATTTTATATTATTTTCCATACCTAAAGATATAACAAGATTATTTAGTTCATTAAATAATTGTCCATCTCCAACAATATTTAAAATCCAATCTGGATGTTTTTTAGCAATATTAGAAAACAATTTAATTAAATCTTCAAAACCTTTTTCTTTACTAAGTCTACCAACTGAAATTATATTTTTATTTTTTAAGTCTGATATTTTATTATTTGTTTCAACTAACATTTCATTAGTAACAATCTTATAGTTATAGTTTGTATACATATTTTTATACGTACTAGCTAAATAATTACTGCTAGGCATTAAATAATCTATTTTCTTTAATAATTTTTTTAAATCTTTAAAATATTTTTTATTATTATTATGATATATATGTTCATGACATACTTTTATATTATTATAATCATTATACTTAATAAGCTTTTTGCTAAAATCAATTCTTGTTGAAATAATTATTTCACTATTACAATCTCTCAAAGATTTTTTAATAACCTTATCTTTAATATTTAAAACTTTTAAAGAATAGAATCCTTCTTTTAGTATTTTAAAAATATTTTTTGTTTTTAAAGCTTCTTTAAATTCTAATTTATTTGGTATAACATTAGTTAAATATTTTATAGATACTTTATCATCAACTTTAAAAAATGGTTCTTTATTTAATTTATATACAGAAATAATTTCAACATCGTAAATCTTTGATAAAATATTAGCTTTATTACAAATATCTCTTTCTATACCACCAAAATTTAAATGAAGAGAATAAATTGATACCTTTCCTTTTTTTATCTTTTTTGTTTCATCAAAATTCATAAATCCTAATTCTATATAACCTAAAATTAAATATAAAACTATATAAAAACTAACAGCAGGAGCCATCAATGTATGACCACTTATAAATGAAACACAAAAAATCATACCCAACATTAAAGTATAAAAGAATATATTTATATTTAATTTTTTATTTTTTATAAACTTAAATAAATAATATATGAATGGCAACAAGATAATAATAATTGCAATTAAACCTGAATGAAAATATATATCTAATGGATCAATTTCTATTAATTTTTCTATCGCTTTACTATTAATTGCTTTGTTATTTGTATATCCTACACCAAATAATAATGTATTAATATTATAATTTTTTCTATATAATAAATATGTTATTTTAAAATATATATCTCTATCACTAAGTATAGCTTTTCCATATTTATCCATGAATTTATTTAATTTTGAATTATTATTTGATTCTAGCTCTTTTAGTAAATCTTCTAAATCTTCTTTTTCTTCATTTATATTTTCTTGTTCTTGTATATCTATAGAAGTTTTTAAATTGCTAAATGATTTAGAATTATAAAAAACGAATATATTAAAACTAAATATTAAACTTGCTAATATTATAAATAACCAATTTCTATTTTTATTTTTTTTACTGAATAAACTAATAATCAATAAAATTAACGAATCTATAAGTAATCCTATCATAGATGCTTTAGTACCAATAGTTGATATTGTTAAAATAATGATAAATGGTAATATAACAAAAAATTTATTTTTATTTAATACTTTATATATAAAAGGAAATAACATTATTAATATCGCAGATAATTCGTTAGCTGAGTAGAACCAACCAATTGTTCCACCAAGACGATTTGGATATGAATCAAAACCACTTTTTGTTATTAATGGTATTATTAAAAATATTGTGTATAAAATTAGATTTATTAACATCAAATTAGAAATTTCTTTTTTAGAATATTTAAAATCGTCAAAAAAACAACATAAGGATGGTAATAAAGTTGGATAATATATTAATTTTACTATATAGGTTAGTTCATTTTTTATATTTCCTAAAGTTATATAATTTATTTTTGTTACAAAATATCCTATGATATAAATAAATATAAATGCAATATAAAATAATCCTATTTTTTTATATTTAGAAAATGTTTTAAAGCTAATATAATATAACATATATAGTAAAAATAATGATTTTATTATTATTCCTAAACTAATAGAGAAATTAAATAATCTAGTTGTTAGAGATGTTATTAAATCAATAAATGGTAACAATATTATAAATATATTCATTAGTTTTTTATCCACGATATCACTTCCTCAACATTAATTTTATTTTAGCATGTAAAAACGAAAAAAACTACATTATCTTGTATTTAGATAATATAGTTCTTAAAATTAATTATCTTCTTTTGGAAAATCATATAAAAATTCTTTTAATTCTTTTTCAATATATTCTGTTTCACGTTTATATTTTTCATCTTTTTTAAAAATTTGAGTGTTTTTTATTGATTTTTTTGGATCAAATCTACTAAATTGATTAATATGATCCTCTTTTTTATATCCTAGAAATTTTAAAACTTTATTTCGAGTATTTTCATAATCATATATTAAATCTTCAAATCTGACTCTTAATATTCCTTTATATTTACTTTCTTTTTCTATTCTTCTTAAGTCTTTAAATTGTTTACAAAACTTCTCTACATCAAAAGAATAAGGAACCACACTACAATGAGCATTTAAAACATATTTATTAAGTAAAAATACATCTCTTGGATCTCTTTCTATAATAATCATTTTTAAATTATCATCAAAATAATTGTTTACTCTAAAAGCATTATGAGGTAGTAGAAGTTGATCAAGTAATATATCTTCATCAGTATTTGGATCTATTCTATTAATTACATTATTTATAAATATTTTAGTTTTATCATAAAATTCTTCACTACTAATATAAGATAATAACATGGTTTTATAACGTAATGGCTTTTTTAAAACAACTTTATTATTAGTTAATTTAATAACTAAAGCGTATATAAAAGCTTTAAATTTCATAGAATTTGTAGGATTTTCTTGATAATACCAAAAACTATCAGTTTTAACATCAACAATTGAATCTATATATTCATCAACTATATCCATAAAATCTTCAGAAATAATATTTTTATAATAACCAGGCCAATAAAATTTTTTATCATATAAATCTTTCATAGTATCTCTAAAAGAATGTATTGCTTCATCACTTCTATTAGAATTATTTCCAATTAAAAGTTTATCTTCTAAATCAAATACACCATTAGGACAATGCAAGAAAACATATTCAAATTCCTTATGTTTATTATTTACATTTTTAAACTCACTAATTAAATCTGTCATAGCTGAAGAACCAGATAACATGTAACTCGCAGTAACGATAATTTGTCTCATTTAGAAATCTCCTCCATCATATTTTCTATATTATTTATTTGATTTTCTAAAGAAAATCTTAATACATTAGAAGCACATTCTTTACTCATTTTATTATACAATTTTTTATCATTTAAAAGCTTGATTATATAATTTGCAAATTCATCATCATCATTTGTTCTATAACCACATTTATTATTTAAAGACATTTCTTCGGTACCTGCAACTAACGTACTAACAAAAGGCTTACCCAATGTCATTCCTTCAACTAAAACAGTTGGAAAACCTTCTGAAAAAGATGTTAAAGCCATAATTTTTGTTGATTTTATATAAGTATAAGGATTTTTTATATATCCAAATAATTTTACATTTTCAGTTAAATTATATTTTTTTATTAATTCTTTAACTTCTTCTTCTAATTCTCCTTGTCCTAAAAAACCTAATTTTATATCTTCTTTTTTCTCTTTTGCTTTTTTTATTATATTAATCATTTTTATTGGGTTTTTATTTGAATCAAATCTTCCACAAAATAAAACATCAGTTTCTTCTACTTTTTCTTCTAATGCACTTTTTAGAATATTATCAAATAGAAATCCATTATTTATTATAGATATTTTTTCTTTAAATTCTGGAAATAAAGATTTTACTGAATCATAAGTCATATTTGATATAGTTACAATTCTATCAGCTTTTTTAAAATATTTTCTTTGATATTCTAACAACTTATTTCTTTCTTTTAAGTTGTATATTGCACCATGAACCCAACATATAGTTTTAGCATTTTCATAATCTAATAAAAAACTTGGTATTAAATTATTAAAAGCAATTTCAATATCATATTTTTTATTTAAATATTTCTTTCTTATTATTTCAGGTTTTATTTGTACACACTTTTCAATTAAAAAATTTTTTATTTTATTTGAAAATTTCTTATTTGTATAATCTATTATTGGTGGATACAAAGTAATATTTTCATTTATAGGCTCTTTTTTTACTCCAGCATAACAATATTCTAATATATCTATCTCATATTTTTCTTTATTTAAATTATTTACAATATTAGTTAAAACTCTTTCTGCTCCTCCGCCATAAGAAAACGACCATATAATAAAAAGTATTTTCTTTTTTTTCATAATATACTCCTTTTTAAAATATTGAATATCTTTAAATATATTCCTCCTCTCATGGAATATAGTAATATTCTAGTTGCCATTCTTTCTTGTTTTAAATATTTATTTTTTTTCCAATTTTTAAAATGATTGTTTAAAAATTCTATAATCTTTTTTTGATAATTTTCTTTATTTTCTATATTACTTTTTGAGAATTTATTTATAGCAAAGTAGCAATTATATATAAATGTTTTTTCAATTTCATTATAATAATAATCTAGTTTTGAATTATCTTCATAAAAATCATATATTATAGAAAGAATATCAATCATATCCATTATTTTTACATCAATTTTATTTACAGCAGAATTTGGTAATTGTCTATAATAATAAAGTGGCATATCTAAATGTTTTATATTATTTGTATATATATATAATTTAGTAGTAGTTGCTAAATCTTCATACCATAAATCTGTTGGAAACAATACATTATTTTCTATTAATAAACTTCTTTTAATTACCTTATTCCATGGAGCTGGTGGAGAAAGCAAACATTTTTTGGTTATATCATCAGTATCTAAATCATATAATCCTGAACATCTTCTCATATTATCTTTTTTAAAATATTCATAAAAATCCATAATTAAGATATCTGGATTTGTTTTTTCTATTTCTTCATTTATTTTTAATAAAGCATTAGTATCTAAAAAGTCATCACTATCAATAAAAAATACATAATCACCTTTAGCATGTTTTAATCCATAATTTCTTGCTGATGCTACACCACCATTTTTCTTTGTATATTTTTTAAAGCGTTTATCATTTATTTTATTTAAATATTTTTCTAATATAGAATCCGTTTCATCTTTTGAACCATCATTAACAAATATAGCTTCAAAATTATCATATTTTTGTTTATAAATACTTTTTGCACATTCTAAAATATAATCTTTTACATTATAAAACGGTATTATTAATGAGTACTTTGGCATAATTTCGTTCTCCTTTTTATAGGCATATATTCTTTATAATCATTTTTCTTTAATATTATTTTCTTAATTACTACCATACCTACTGCTTGTAATAAGTAAGCTGTAATAACTCCAAGTAAACCTATATTTTGTATTGCGTAAAATAGAAATAGTAAATATATAGTATTAACTACAATTAATATAGGCAAATTGAACTTAACGTATCCTAAAGCCATAAACAAATTATGCGTTCCCATAGCAGAATTACTATAAGATACAAAGGCCAAATATACAATAAATACAAAAATATATTTATTAACATCATCTATAAATAGATGAAACCATAATTTATAAGTTAGCAATGTTCCTGCTGAACATATTGCAAAAATTAAAAACATTAACTTCTTTAGTTTTCTTGATAATAATTTAGCACCTTCATAATCTTTATCAACAACTTTTATACTCATTTCAGGATATATAATTTGATTAATAGGATCACCTAATTTATTTATAATAGAACCTAATCTTTCAAATACACTATAAACTGAATTAGCTGCGTTACCTAAATATTTATTAATAATTAATTGAGTAACTTGATTTATTGGAAGATCTAAAGTTGATGTAATATTAGAATAAACATTAAACATAAAGAAATCTTTTTTATTTTTTAATTTAACTTTATAAAAATCTAATAGTTTTTCTTCTTTTAAAACTTTATAAGTATAATATATTAATAGTAAATAATTAACTAAAACAGATATCATTTCTGAGATTAAAAAAGATATGAATTTTTTTGACCAAAAGAAACAAATTGCATAGGTAATACATCTGACAACATTAGATATTATTTGGCTTTTTATAACATAATTATATCTTTCATAACTTCTTAATACGCCAATTGTAGTACCTTGTATATAAAATAATTGTGTGGCTAAATACAAAATTACATATTTTTCCATTTCTATAGGCCAATTCATAATATCTATAACGAAATTTTTAAATAAAATTCCAAAAACAAACATTAATATTAATGATACACTATCAAAAATGAATGACCATTTTATATATATTTTTATATCTTCTTTATTTTTATCTTTTTTAGCTTGCGCTAAATATTTAATTAATGCCTGGAATGTCTTAAAAGAAAAGAAACTATAAAATAATGTTGCATATGTTTGAACTACTATTAAAATACCATGTTGATTAGAACCAATAGCTTTTATAATTAAAATAGTAGAAATCAAACCAAAGACACTAGCTAATCCTTGACCGGTAAAAATTAACAAAAAGTTTTTTACTAATTTTCTACCAGATATGTAATTAATTATTTTTTTAATCTTTTCTTTCAAAATTACTCACCCTTTTCAATATAATACAAACGATACCTTTCAGTTTCATAAACTAATTTTAAATGTGTCAATAATTCATTATATATTTTTTTATCTTCCTTATATTCTTTTTTCATATCATCTAAATTATCTTGACCAATATCTTTAGGACTTGGACATAAAACATTAGGAGTTATATCGCCTGCTCCTTTATAAGGACAATTAACTTCTATAGTAATAAAATTAATTCCAACAGTGTTAAATACATCTTCTATATCACCATTATAACGTTCTAAATATTCTTGTCTTATTTCACCTTTATTTAAATTATAAAGGAACGAATTATAATAAGCAATTTTTGTAAATTCTCTATTAGGTTCTACTACTAATGTTCTATCATATAGCAATTTTACATCAGGATTTATAATTCTTAAATCACTATGATCTGATGCTAATAAAATTTCATCTATATTATTATTTGCAACAAATGTATCTAACTTAGATGATGCTACTAAATCTCTTTCTCTCATTCTAAATAGTTTATTTGTTTTTCCTGTTCTTTGAACCCAATATTCTAATTCTCTTAATTCTACTGCAACTGTTAACAAACTTAATAATAGGCAACCTACAACTACAATTCTTTTATCAATTTTATTTATGAAAACGGATACAATATAATAAATAACAATAGGATTCATTATTAATGGGACCATTCTCATAAATGTCTCTTTAGTCATTGTTTTTGAAATAAAAGATATGCTTAAAGGATTTAAAAATATTAACGATATTATAAATATAAATAATAAAACATTTTTATTTTCTTTTTTTCTAAAATGATAATTGAATATAATAAATGCTATAATTACTAAATTAACAAATGTTATTAGTATCTGTGAATAATGAAAATTTTCTGCACTAAATAAAGGAATTAAATCACCTAGTATATTTTTTATATATTCAACAGTATCTACAGGTACTGATAGTTTTAAAATAATAAACAAAACAGAAAAAATAATAGGTAAAGGTAATAAAGCATATATTATATATTTAATATACTTTTGAAATTTTTCTTCTACTTTACTATTTTTATAAAATTTTAAATAAAGAATAAATAGAATAGTTAAAACTATTTGAACTATTATAATAGCTATATTATTATTAATAAAAAATGAAGCCATATAAAGAATAACAGGATATGCCATTATAATAAAATCTCTAATATTAATATTTTCTTTCTTATATATTTTAATAAATATCATTGAAAATAAAATTATTAATATATTAAATAAGTTAAAACTTGCATAACTCAATAAAGTTGTAAATAAAATAAATAATAAATAAACATATTTTTTTTCGCCCTTTAAATAGCTAAATATAAAATACATTAAAAGTGGATAATATAAACTTAAAGAACTAAATACTCCTGAATAACCAGCCATCATAACGTTATTTTGTAAATTAGAATCTATAGGTAAAAATATTATATAAAATATGTATAATGCAATTAATAACATTTTATTTTCGATTTTATTACTCAATTGTTTTTGTAATCCAAATATCATAAATATTAATATTAAAAATGTTGGGAAAGACATATAATACATAACAATTGTTACATAATTAAATTTTAATATAAATAGATTTTTTAATAAATTAAATATACTTATTATAAAACTTCCAACCATATAATAACCTTGATACATATATATACTAGTTATTTTAGATGTTTCAGCACCAATTCTTGGTTCAATGCTAAATAATTTATCAGTATTAGAATTTACCGACATTAAAGGCAAATAAAACGAATCATCATAAAACCAATAATCGTTAGGCATTGCCCTCATATAAATAAAGAAAACAATAACTGTTAAAAATAATAACAAAAAAATCCATTTATCTTTAAAAACAGTTTTTATATTTTTTATTTTTTTAATATCTAATCCAATTAAAAATGCTAAAACTATAATACCAATTATAGTTAGAAAAATACTTCCTAATTGTAATACCATTACAGGATAAAAAACTAACTGAAATAATGCTATTATAGATATGAAACCTATAGCTATTTGCAAATACTTATTAAACTTAATATTTATTTTTGAAAGTATTAATTCTCCAAAATTATAACAAGTAAAAATTAAAAAGAAAATGTATGGTATAAAAAGTAATAATAACCTTATCATTTTTCTTTCTCCTTTTCAATTAAGGCAATAGAATGATTTAAACTTTTTAATTTTTCTTTTAAATATGAAAATTTTACAATTAATTTTAAATTATAAATACTTAATACAGCTATTATAAAAACTAATACAAAATTAGAAACACTAATAAATCCTAATTTCATAGATATAAAGCTTACAACTTTTGTAAAAATGCTCATTAAAATACATAATAAAGAAAAAACTATTGGAAAAATCGCATCTTCAATATTTAAATGAGATCTTCTAATTTGTAAAACAGTATATCCAAAATATAATAGAGAAAAAAATATTAAAATAATTCTTAAAACTATCCCCATAATATTACCTCTTTCTAAAAAGTTGAATAAATAGAATAGAAATGCACATTCTAAACATATATTCAATAGAAGAAAAAGCGTTTAAATAACTCTCTCCAAATTCTCTTTCATTCATTTTAACAGGTATTTCTTTTATTTTAAATTTTCTTTTTAATAAATAAACTAAACAATCCGGTTCTGGTGGATAATTTATATTATTAGCAAATTCAGGAATTAATTTTTTAGAATAAGCTCTAAAACCTGATGTTGGATCAATTATTTTTTTATTTGTTGTAATTCGAATTAAAAACGATATAATTCTACTGCCAATCATTCTAATTGTCATTGGCTTTTTTTCATTGATGTATCTTGAACCTATGACAACGTCATTACCCTTTTTGATTTCTTCTACTAATTTATTTAAATATTTAGCATTATGTTGTCCATCACCATCAAATTGGATAACTACGTCATAGTCATTTTTTAAAGCATATTTAAAGCCAAGTTGCACTGCACTACTTAATCCATAGTTTACAGGCAAACTTATATAATTATATTTCATTTTTTTGCATAGATTTATTGTATCATCAGTAGAACAATCATTTATTATTAAATAATCAAAATCACTATTTGATTTAATATCGTCTACTACTTTTTTTAAATTCAATGATTCATTATATGCAGGAATTACAATAAGTGTTTTCATACATCACCAACCAACTATAAATATAAATGTTTATTTAATCTTTTTAATGTAAAACATAAAAACTTAAACTTTCTTTTCTTTATAAAAAATAAATAAATTTTATAAACTTTTGACAAATTTCTCTTTGCCATTTCATTATTATACCATTTAGGATATTTTTTTTCCACATAAGAAACTATATTTTTAAGCATTTCTGTATCGAATTCTGGCAAAAAGCTCGCTCTAAATGAAGTACCTACTAAAACATGGTATATATTAGCAAATTCTAAGCCCTCAAAATTTTCATCAAATATTTTATTCTTTTTAGCAAAAGTTTCTATAATTTCTAATTCATCATATATATCAAATATTCTATTATCATAAGTTCTCATAAGAGAAGAATCATTTTGCATGTAATAATATAATGGTTCATTTAAAATAGATATTTTTTTACATTTCATTGTATATTTTGAAGTTGTGCCTAAATCTTCATACCAAATATTTATCGGAAATTTGAAGTCATCTTCAAATTTTTTTCTAATATACAGTTTATTCCAAGGAGCAGAATTTTTAAATCCTATTATATCATCCATTTTAATTGTTTTTCTTGTGCTTTTATTTTTATAAACTCGTTCAAATCCACAAACAACCATATCTGATTTATCACTTTTTATTTTATCAACCATTTTTTCAATATATTTTTCGTTAACGTAATCATCGGAATCTATAAAAACAAGATATTTTCCGCCAGCATTATCTATACCGAAATTTCTTGCTGCTGATACTCCTTCATTTTTTTTAGAAAAATATTTGACTCTTTCGTCCTTTTTAGCATAATTTTTAATTATTTTTGCAGTTGAGTCTTTTGAACCATCATCAACACATATAATTTCCAAATCTTTATATGTTTGATTAACAATTGAATCTAAGCACTTATCTATATATTTTTCTACATTATAACAGGGTATTACAATAGAAACTTTATCCATAATAAAACTCCTTATCCAAATATTTTTTTCTTTGTCCTAATTATGATTTTTGCAAATGAAAACATTCTCATTTTTACAAGAATCATTAATAATTTCCTAGTTTTATCTAATCTTTTTTTCCCAATTTTATTATTATAAATATTAGGAAATTTTTCTTCTACATCAAAAACGTATTCTTTTAATTCTTTTATTGAAACTTCATTAGACATACTTGCTCTAAATGTTGTATTTAAAATACCAGAGTATAAATATATATATTCAATTATATCATCATATTTTTTTATATTATTTTCTTTATAAAAATCGTATACTGTTAAAAGACACTCTTTTATATCCATTACTTTTTTTGAATAAGTTTTTGTAATTGATTCGTTGTTATTATAATAATTATAAAGTTTCTCATTTACTCTTGATACTTTTTTAGCGATAAAAAATAATCTAGGAGTAGTAGCTAAATCTTCATACCAAATTCCTTTTGGAAAATATATTTCATTTTTTGTAAATAAGCTTTTTAAAAAAAGTTTATTGCAAGCTGAGGGCATTTCAAAAGACCACAAATCATCCTCAGTTTGAATTATTTCTCCTGTTATACCAGAGTCATCAACCATATTAAAATCACACCAAGCAATTTCTGATGAATTTTGTTTTATTGAATCATAAAGTTTTAATACATAATTTTTATCTATATAGTCATCACTATCGATAAAGCAAACATACTTACCTTTAGCATGCTTAAGTCCATAATTTCTAGCGTCTGAAAGTCCCCCATTTTTTTTATAAAAACATTTTATACGATTATCTTTTTTTGCATATTTTTCCATTATTTTATCAGAATTATCAGGTGAACCATCATTAATTAAAAGTATTTCAATACTTTTATAAGTTTGATTGATAACGCTTGTTATGCATCGCTCTAAAAATTTTTCTACATTATATATTGGGATTATTACGGTGATTAATTCCATAAGTTTTCTCCTTACTTCACTACGATTATATCATTTAGTAAAAATTTTTTCAATTTAAATAGCAAATATGTTAAAATAAGGTTAAGATATTTTTTTAAGGGTGATTTTATGAAAAAACAAAAGAAAAATCTATTTTTTGTATTTGATAAACTACCAAATATAAAAGATGGTGGATTGCTTGCAACATATATAAGATTAAATGAATTATTAGGAAATGTTTATAATATTAAAATATTAAGCATTTTCGATTATGGTAATTCAGAATTATTTAAAGATAATCAAAAAATTATAGCTGTTAATAAAAATATAGATTTAGATTTTGTTCATGTTTTTAAATATATAAAAACCTTTAAATTAAAAAAAATATTAAAATGTTTTAAAGATGGATTAATATATTTTACATCTATACATAAAGCACGTAAAAATGTAAGAAATCTAATTAGTGATGATGATTTAGTTATAGTTACCTGCCCATCTGCTGCTATATTTATGCCTAGTAGTATAGAATTTATATTAGAAATACATATAAAATTTGATTTCTTTTATGGAAAAAATATTATGGGAAGAATGCAATCATCATTAATGCAAAAACCTACATTAACTTTATTTAGAACAAAAGCTGATATGCTAAAAGCGAAAAAACATAATATGAAAAATGTAGATTATATTTATAATTTTTTTGATAATGATAAAATAAACAAAGTAAAGGATATTAAAACTAACAGATTATGTTATGTAGGTCGTTTATCTCCACAAAAAGATTTAAAAAGAATGTTAGATAATGCTATACTACTAAAAAAATATAATAAAGACTTTATACTAGATATTTATGGCGATGGCGAAGATAAAGAAATGTTAGAAAAATATATTAAAGAAAATAAGTTAGAAGATACTGTAACCTTAAAGGGTTTTACATCTGATAAAGAAATTTATAAAAACTATTCTGCATTATGGTTAACTTCAAAATATGAAGGTTTTGCGCTAGTTATAATCGAAGCTAAAGCAAATGGTATCCCAACTATTTCAACAAATTGGGGAGATGGAGTATTTGAGGGCATAGAAAACAATGTTGATGGTTACATAAGTAATGATGATAATGAACTTGTTTCTTTAACTAACGATTTAATTACAAATAAGGAAAAATTAAAACAGTTTAGCAATAAAGCTTATGAGAGTTTTCAAAAATTTTCTAAAGAAACAGCTAAAAAAAGATGGATAACTATATTAAATAATTATAAAAATAAAAAGTAGAATTTGATGATTTACACCATTTTCTACTTTTTTTATTAAGTTTCTTTTTTGAATATAATAAACTTACTCAATAAATAATTTAATATAATAATAACTATTTGAGCAATTATTTTTACTACTGATTCTATATCAATTATTTTAATACCTAAATATAATATAGCTGTTTCTACAAATAAAGTAAAAACTCTAGCTAGTACAAAGGAAAGAAATTCTTTTATTAAAGATTTATTATTTTTTGCTCTTTTTTTAAAAACGAATAATTTATTCATTATGTACATTGCTATAACAGATATAATCCAAGCAATAATATTGCTAATTAATATAGTTAATTTAAAATATCTAAATAGTAAGTAGGAACTTAAATTAATTAATACACCAATTGCTCCGGTAATAAGATAATTCCATATCTCTTCATTTTTATGATATATACCAAAACCCCATTTCCAAAATTTTTTAATATATTTCATAATTTTCTAAATTCATCTACTTCTTCTGGAGTACCTAATACATGTACTTTATTATATGGTAATACATTTATATATATATCTAAGTTTCTTTTTAACATACAATTATATAATGGTGCAATATATTTTTCATTATTAACTAAATTAAAATCATTACTATATAATTCTTCATATAATTCTTTATAAAGTTCACATGTTTTAAAATAATAAAATCCAATAGAACAATTATTTGAAATCCTATCTTTTTCTGTTATTCTAATAGCTTTATTATTAGAATCAGTTTCTACAAAACTCCAATGATCACCCGGTGCATTGAAACAAGGTATAAACCCATCTCCTTTTATATCGGAATATTTTAAAGTGCCTTCTTCTATATATGTATCTATATTATAAATAATCATTTCTTCTTTAGAATTCCAATACTTAGAAGCTAATAAGGCTGTTGTAGCTTGACCATCAGTTAATTTATCAATTTCAATTATTTCTATGTTAGATACATTAAATTCTTTCATTTCGTTTATTATGAAATCTTTAGAATTTGTTTCTTTTCTAACAATAAATATATATTTTACATTATCTATTGAATTGAAATCTTTTAAACTTAACATAGACCAATGAAACAAAGTATGACCTTTTACATTAATCATAAATTTAGGACAATCATATCCAGCCTTAGTAAATCTAGATCCTAATCCAGCCATTGTTATTATTATATTCATTTTACTTTACTCCTTTTTTTATCTAATTTTAATACTATCAAAAGCATTATTATATATATACCCGTTAAATAAGTTGGAAAATAATACATAAAATAATGTGCGGCAGCTGTTAAAAACAATAATGGAACTCTTACTAATACAAATAATAAAAGTATAGATAATATATATTCTTTTTTTACTAATTTATAAATTAGTAATATTCCTAAAACCAATACTATTGGAATATAATTCCAAAAAATTTTTCTAAATATGTTATTTTTAAAATAATTACCATTAATTATTTTTATAAAATTCCATCTAAGTCTTTGATTTAATACTTGTTTTTCTAACGTTTTATAGCTGCTATTTTGATTTGGTTGAGTTTTAAAATCATTCATCATCGTTGCAGGCGTTTTATCCAAACCACTTGATGATAACATAGTTTTAATTCTAGCTTTAACAAAACTCCATGGATTATCGATTACTAATCCAAAAAATCCTTTATATAAATTATTAAATTCTTTTATATAATTAGGCTGCATTACAGATGTACTCCAATATGAAGTTATATCTGTATAGCTTGGATATTTTTTTATTTCATCAACTATTAAAACTTTGTTTATCATATCGATATTTTCTTGTGCATTACCCTTTAAATCATCTTGAAGCATCATTGATAATGGATTTATAATTGCCGTTACTTTATATTGATATTGTCTTTCTACATCTTCTTTTTTTTGCCAATTATTAATTGGATAATAAATCGCTATCATAATTAAAATGGATATAATAAATTGAATTCTTTCTTTTTTATTTTTCAATATTAGAATTAACATAAATGGAATAAACAATAAATAGAAAATAGCTTCAGTTCTCCATATTATCGTTATAAATAATAGAAAAGAACAAAATAATAGCTTTGAAAAATTAAACTTTTCTTTTTCTTTAAATCCGTTATAAATCATAAATAGTAATAGTAACTCTATATATGAATATAATGTTAGTCTTAACGGATATAAATTGTTAGAAATAATTGCAGGTAAGAATAATGGAACTAAGAACAAATAAATTAATTTTTTATTCTTTAAATTCTTACTTACTTTAGTCATTATATAAGCTATTATTGCAGATATTAATATTAATTGAATTATAATTATTGAAATAGGATTGAAATAAACCATTAAGCAATAAGAATAAAATAAAATCGTTAAATACCCTTGCCATGTAAACATACTTAAATCAATAGCTTGATTTATTACCGTAAATTCATCCCAACACCAATTTCCTGGATATGATAAAAGCAAAAATACAGACATTATGCCAGCAACAATTAAAAAATATTTTATAAAATATATTGCAGTTTTATCCTTTTTTATTATTCGTATAATTAAATAATAAATGCTTCTTACTGCTAAAAAAATTAAAGCAAAAAATGTTATACGAATATACCTGTATCTATCCATTACATCTTTAGATAGATTCATAAAATCAACATTAAAATTATCAGCAAAAAATATAGATAAAATAAATAATCCCATAGTAATTATCAAAATTATTATATTATCTTTAACTACTTTCTTCATTTATTCTCCTATATATTTTCTACTTGAAGATGAAGTTATTTTCTCTAATTCTTCAAATGAATAATTTAAAAATTCATCAGGTCTAACAGCTCTATCATCTATATACAATCCTCTATGACCAGGCCAAGGTTTACCAAAATATATTTCATCATATGGTATATTCCATTTTTTTAACCATTCCTGCATTATAATAGCAGTGTTAGCATTTATTAAACCAATATTTCCATTATAAGATTTCATATTTCTAGATGAATATAAGATTATTTTGGCACCATTTTCTTTATAATATCTTAATTTATCACACATTTCTTTATCAGGAATTAAATTTTCATAAGAATCATCTTTTTTCTTAATTGGACAAAGAGTTCCATCAACATCAAAAACTAAAGATACATCTTTATACATTATTTTCCACCTCTTTTAATATTTCTATTGCATTTAATATGAAACCAAATACTTTATGCGGATTATCTATATGTAAAGGCAACATTGAAAGAAATAAACTTGCTTCATAAATTCTTACTAAATTGTAATCATAATCATTTTTTTTAAGAAAATTCTTAAATATTTCTTTATATTTTTTATTATCAAAAAATACTTTTAATTTAAATTGCATATTTTTTTCAAAATATATATCGTAAAGATTTGAATTAAAGAAGTCATAATTACCACATATTGAATGAGAAAGTTTTGCAATATCATAATATGGATCAGTCCATAAATCTTTTTCTTCTAATGCACCTTTAGGATCAATCAATCTTAACAAATTAATTTCCTTGCTATAAAGCATATTAGCGAAAAAAACATCTCCATGACCAATAACTTTTTTATATTTTTTTAATGATTTTATATGATTTTTTGATAACTTTTCATATAAATTATAATATAGTTCTAATATTTCATCTATATTTTTATACTTTGTTCCATTTGCTATTAAAGTATTAATTTGATTAAATTCTTTACATTTTTTCAATTGTTCATTTCTAGATTTAACTTTATCAATATAAAGTTTATCAGCATTTTGTTTATATTCTTCTTTAGTTACTGTTTGTTCATGTCTAATTGAAAAGAAATGAAATACCTTATCTAATAATCTTTCAAATTCTTCTTGGTCTATAGCATTATGTGTCCAACGAATTGCAACATCAGTCATTGGCATTCTTTCCATTTTATATGAGGCCGAATCCTCTTCTTCTTTATAATCAAAAGGCATTACCATCCAACTTTTCATATCTTCTGGTAACAACCAATAATAACTATATTCCATTTTCATTTTTTTCTTATCTTTACTCTTTTTTGTTATAGTGTAGTTATCTCCTTGTAAATTATTGAAATATCTGGCATCAAATCCACTAGAAATAAATAAAAGTAATTCGTTATAATTTTTTAAATCTACCAAAGCATTTGTTTTAATAGTATTTTTTACATCTTCATAATCTAAATTCTTTTTTATTTTATATAATTCTAAGAACTTTAAATATTCTTCTTGATTACTAAAAGCTATTCCGTAAGGATATTCATTAGCTACTAAAGTAGTTTCATTAATATATGATAATTTTTCCAAGATTATTTTAAACTCAGAAATATTTACTACAGCCGCATTAGAAATCAAATGAAAATAAACAGAATTACTTTCATATAATTTGATATTTTCAAATTCATCTATATTTTTTATATTTAAAAATATTGTACCAGATTCATAAGCTATTTTTTTTACTGAATCAGAAAGTGATGTTCTTTTTATAATCATCTCACCATAGCTTTTATTACCTATAACAGTTTTAGCTTTATCTGAAACTTCGACACTATCATCGTATATCAATATAACTTTTTTCATTTTATTCATCTCCTTTATTATCAAACAATCTTTTTACAAAAATAATTGCAAATATAATTATTATGAGAAAAATACATAAATAAGTGTATGTATTAAAAATAGTATTTTTAACCCCTAAAAATGAATCATTTAAATAATTTATAACATTATTAAAATTATTTGATAATCCTAATACTTTCGCAGCAAAAAATATATAAATATATTCTACAGTCCAATAAAAAGAAGTTATTAAAACAAGAATTAAAGTTCTACCACGTATCATTTCTTTAAACTTTAAATAAACTTGATTTGATTTATCTAAAACTTTTAAAACAAATAAGTTTTTCTTATCTTGAGAACTATTTATAAAAAATTTATTTAAATAATAGTATGTACTAGGGAATAAAATATATAACAATAAAAATATAAAAATAAATGCCAATAAAATAAAACCTAATATTGAAATACCAGACTTAAATATAAATGTAGATAATATTAATGTAATAGAAAGAATTAATGCATCAAAAAATTTATCTATAATTACTCCAATTATACCTTTTACGTAATTATTTATTTCATTTCCATAAGAATAAGCTTTAAAAATTTCACCTGTTTTATATGGTAATAATATGGTTACAAATGTCGTTTTTAAATAGATTTCTAACACACGTCTTATAGGAATTTTTTCCTCTAAAAAAATAAAATATATTTTCAAAAGTTTTAAAATATGTGTTATTAGTACTAATAACACTAACATTACTAATGAAAGTAATGTTAGTGTTATATCAAAAATACCTAAATAATCTATAAATAAAAGTGCAATACCAATAAAAAATATATTAATTATATAATAAAGACTACTTTTCATTTTTTATTTCCTTATACTTATATTCTTCAATTATTTTTTCTCTAAATTCACTTTTTATATATTCTTTATTAAATAAATATTTAAACAACATTTTTAAGACATTCATAGCTTGACTAGCCATCTTTACATTTGAAACTTGATCATCTTCTCTCCATGAAATTGGAAAGAACTTTATATTTTGTTTATAATAATGTGTAGCTAGTACCATACAATAATTAAAAGTTAATCTATCAGGAAATTTAATATAAAATTCATTTTTAAGCATTTTAGTTGAATACATATTTAATCCTGAACCTAAATCATAGATTCGTTTTTTTACAACAAAAGTAAATAACCAATTATATACTCTATTTCCAAAAGTTCTAAAAGCTGAATAACCAATTAATTTAGAATCTTTCATAAATCTTGCGCCTAATAAGCAATCGTAATTTAAATAATCCTTGTTTTCCAATAAAGGCAATAAATCATTAATATTTCCTTGATCATCACCATGTAATACAATAACATAATCAAATTTATTATCTATTGCATATTTAAAAGCCACTTTATGTGAACCACCTAAATTATAATTGTCTTCATTTCTTAAAACATGTATTGGTAACTTACTTGCTTTCTTATATTTTAAAACTGCCTTTTCAGTATTATCAGTACTTAGATTATTAACAAAAATTATTTCGTCAATATGTTTCATAACTTTTTCATCTAATTGATCTAATACTCTTACTACCTGTTTTTCACAATTATATCCAGGAATAAATAGAAGTAATTTTTTCTTCATACTAACTCCTCTTTTCTTAAATCTCCTAATTAAATTATAATCTATTAGGTAGTTAAAGTAAATAAAATTAATAAAAAACTATTGATAACTTCTTACCAATAGATTACTTTTTTTTGAAAATTCCTTTAGTTTCATGTTTATATAAAATATCTGTTTTTAAAATGAAAATTAATACTATTATCATTAACAGAATATATAATAATATTGCTAAATCTGTTTTTCCTATTGCATATAAAATAGAAACAAAACTAAATAAAGAATTTATTAAATAAATTATTAATACTGATTTCTTTACAGATGATGTTCTTTCTAAAAGTTGAAAGTGAATATGTTCTTTGTCTGGTTTTCCAATAGATTCTCCCTTTATTAATCTTCTTAATATTGCTAAAAGAGTATCAAGTATAGGTACAAATAATATTAATATAGGAATAATAAATGATGTTAATGTTGCAGTTTTAAATCCTAAAAGAGCAATTACGGCAACCATAAATCCTAAAAACATACTACCTGTATCGCCCATAAAAATAGTCGCAGGATTAAAATTATAATAAAGAAATCCTAATGTTGCTCCCAACATTATTAGACATAATATAAAACCTAAACTATCAGTTCTACCTAATAATATTGAAATGATTGCTATAGTCAAAAAATATATAGAACTAGTTCCTGCTGCTAAACCATCTAAACCATCTATTAAATTTATAGCATTGATACACGCTATAATTATAAAAATTGATATTGGATAAGCCCATATATCTAGAACAATATTTGTTCCTAAAATTGATAATTCACTTATATATATTTTTCCAAAAAATACTAAAATTATAGCAACTAATAATTGTCCCCATAATTTTGTGGATGCCTTTAATGGATTTATGTCATCTATAATACCTAATATAATTATCAAAAAACTACTTATTAATATAGAAATCATCTGTGTAGTTAATGGTGCAAAAAACATATATCCAATAAGAAAAGATAAATATATTGCAAGTCCACCTAATCTAGGCATTATTTTTTTATGAACTTTTCTTTTATTTGGAAAATCTAAAGCTTTTATATGAATAGCTATCTCTCTAACATAAGGCACAAGAATTAAAGTTGATACAAATGTAATTAAAACTATATAATAAATATTTACATTATTAACACTATACATAGCTCACTTCCTTTATTCATATTATAACCTTTTTTTCAAATCTTTTCTATAAATATAGAATTTTTAATTCTCTTTTATTATATTATAATAATTTTAATTTATAAAGTAATTATGTAAAATCTATAAATCAAAAAAAAGAAACTATTCAGTTTCATTTTTCTTATCCATCATTTCTCCAACAGTTTTCATATAATTATTAGTGAAATCAACTAAAATCGATTCTTTAAACGGACTATCGTCTAAGTTTGACATATATGTTTCTCCGTCTTCAATTTCTTCTTCAAAAACTTCAAATTCTGTTGTAGGATTTTTTGTTTCACTATCTACTTTAACTGCGAAGAAAAATTTTCTTCCATCTATTTCAGTTTCATCTAATAATACATACATTGTATCATCATCTAATGTAATCATCGTGTCTTTTTCCATACGACCTATAGCATTTTCACTATTCATAATCTATCTCCTTTTTATTCTATAAATGTTTTGTAGGCATATCCAAAGAATTATCTGCTTGAGGAACTTTCATTCCATTTGCTGCTATTTGTTGAGCCATTTCATAAGCTTTTTCCTCTGGTTGACCCATGCTCATAAACTTTTTTGCAACTTTATCAACTACTTCACCTTCAGAATACATTGCATCCTTTTGAATTGGTTCTTCTTCTCCATAAGGCGGAATAAATTGCTCTTCTTCTTTGCTTATTTCTTCCTCAGATTCATCAATAACATCAGGTGCTTTTGAATCTTCTTTTACTTCAGGTTCTGCTAATTCTAAAGGTTCATTTGCTTCCTCTAATTCTGGAGTTGACTCTAAAACTTCAGCTTCTATTGGTTCTTCATCTTCTTTAGATTTTCCATCTTTTACTTTATTGATAAGTTTCTTAACTTTATTTACTACTACAGCTCCTATACCACCAGCTCCAACAACTGCCTCAGCGGCTGTTAATAACTTAGCTCCTGCTGCAGTATATAAAGCTTTTGCTCCTGCTGCACCACCTAATGTATATAATCCTGTTTCTGGAACAAACTTAAATGCTCCAAATGCAGCGACTTTAGAAAGTGCCATATTCATTGTATGCAAAGCAGAACAAATAGGACCACTGCCACCTAATACTCCCCATAATGCAGATGATGTCATCATAACAGGAATAGCTAAAGCTGGTAATCCAGCGGCAGCCAAAGTCAATCCTAAAGCAACCCACTTAGCTTTTGGATGCTTCTTAAACCATTCCTTCATTCCCTTTTTCTCTTTTTTTATAACTTTACGTCTCTTTTTCTTAGGAATTTCATCTTTATTTTTCTTGTCATCTGTGTTTTCTTTTTCTTCATCTTCACTAGGTTCATCATTATCTAAATTATCACCCTTAGTGTTTTTATTAACTTTTAGATTACTTAAATCTAAATCAGGATGTTTTAATTTTATTCTTGCATTTACATAAGGATTAAGTTTTCCTTTGTCTAAGCCAAATCCTTCAGCAAACATATCATATTTTTCAAGCCACATATCGTCAGTAGCTAAGTCATTATCTAAAAGATCGTCTAAATCTTCCATTAATATATCAAATTGTAAATCAATAGTTGGATCAGTTTTAACGTTTTCTTTAATATAATTTATAGATTCTTTTATAGCTTCATATTTTTTAAAACAATATTCTCCATTTAATTTAGATTTTGCAAATTTTTCTTCTATATCTTGACCAATTTTATTATATTCATTTGTTAATATTTCATTAACTTTAGCATTGGTAGATGTATAAAGATCTTTATAAGCCTTTATTTCTTCTATTCTATTATCAATTACTTTTATCTTTTCTTCTACTGTTTTAGCATCCTTTAAAGCACGTTCAAACTTTTCTTGATCTTCACTATATATTTTATCCATAATATCATTTAAATTTTTAACAATATTATTAATAACATCATCAGGTAAAGATTCATCAATTGAATTTTTCAACGATTCAAACATTCCAGCAAAACTATCATCGCTAACAGGTTTTGGTTTGTTTTCACCTTTTTCTTCTTCCTTAGTTTCTGGATCTGGATTAGGATTACTATTTGTATCTGAAATAGAATTATTATTTACGTTTGAATTAGAGCTACTATTTATATTAACTTTATTATTATCTATATAATTATAAACTTTCTTTTTTAATTCTTCGTATTTAGATGCAAAATCATATTCTTTTATACTTTTTAAAGTTCTATCAAGAGCATTATATTTACTGTTTAATTGAAAATACTCTTCTGTATTGATTTTCATCTCATCTCTAAGAGCAGCCATTTCTCTTTCAATTTTTCTTTTTTCTAAATTTTTAGCAAAAACAAAATCACTTACAGCTTTTGATTCTTGACTTATAGTCTTAAACAAATCATCAGTACTAACTTTAGATAATTTAGCTGTTTCAATTTGACCTTCATATTCTTTTATCAAATCTGCATCTTTTATTTTATCTAAAGATTTAAGTTCAGTTTCTAATTTCTCAATATGTCTATCTACATTGACATCTGATGTTTTACTGAAAGATTCAAATACTGCATCGATTTTCTTATCTAAATCATTATATCTTTTTTCCCATTCTTCAAAAGTTACTTCTTTTTCTGATGGTGTTTCATCTATAACAGGAGTTTCATTATTTAAATCTTTATTATATTGGTTTATAATGCTCTCCATTTCTAATAACGTAGATTGTTTATCAAATAATTTTGTTTTTCCTTCAAATTGAGCTAACTTTTCTTTAAGTAAATTAGCTATTTCTTCATTTTCTACTTTAGATAATTCTTCCTTCATAGAAACAATAAAACTATTATCATTAACTAAAGTAGTATCATTAAATAATACTGAATCAGCTTCTTGATTCATAGAATTATCTAATTCTCTTAAAAAATGTTCTATTAATTGATAAATAGTATCTAATTGTTTTGGCATAAAAATTCCCCATTTCTAGCCATATTCTAGCATAAAAGCTAGCAATATGCAAATAAATAACTATAAGCAAAGCATTAATTTTACATAGTTTCAACAAAAGATGGAGTTGGAGTTATTAATTCAATTATTTCTTTTGTAATAGGATGTCTAAATTTTATATAAAATGCATGTAAACACATTCTATTAAAAGGATTTGAATTTATCCCATATTTTTTATCGCCAACTATTGGATGTTTAATTAAGGCCATATGTACACGAATTTGATTTTTCCTACCTGTTTTTAAGTTGATTTCTAAAAGAGAATATTTATTATTAGTTTTTATTACCTTATATTCTGTTGATGCAAATTTACCATCATTTTTTTTAAAAGATGAATAAGTATATAATGTTTTTGTTTCTTTTAACCAACTTTTAACCATTCCGTTTTTATTAACTTTACCATATACTAATGCATAATATTTTCTTACAGTTTCATTCCAATTAGCTTGTAATTTTTCTTTAACTTCATAATTTTTAGCAAAAATAACTATTCCACTTGTATCCTTATCCAATCTATGTACTATGAAAACCTTATTGCTTTTATGTTGTTTTTTTACATAAACCGATACTTCTTTATATAAATTATTTTTCTCACTACCATCACTTATTGTTAACAAATTATTAGGTTTATCTACTACAATAATATATTTATCTTCATATAATATATTTAATTTCTTTTTATTCATAGATTATACTCTTTTATATTTATTATTTAATTCTTTATTCATTAATGCTTGACGATAACCTTTAAAAGCATCAAAAATTATTGATTCAATTTCTTGATCTGTTAACTGAGAATTTGTTGTTGCCATCATTGAAGCTATACCATGAATTATTAACCATGTATTGATGTAAATTCTTTTAGATGAATCATGACTAAGTCCGGTAGAAACTTCTATCATTTTTGTATATTTTTCACCTTGCTCAGTATTTGCCATATCTAAAATATTATTATATTTAGAATTAACAGACATAAATAAAAATTTAAATAGATTTTTTTCTTTTTTGGCAAACTCTATATAAGAAAGTCCTATACCGATAAATGGAACTTGATGATTTTCTCCATTGCTTAAATATTTATTTTGAATTTCATATACATCATCATATACTGTATTTTTTAAATCATCCATATTTTTAAAAATTCTAAATATTGGTTGAGTTGAACACCCCACTGTCTGCGCTAAATGACGAGCTGATAAGTTTTCAACACCTTTAGTTCTAATTATTTTAATAGATCCTTTAATCAAATCCTCTTTTTTTATTATAGCTATTGCGCTCATAAAATCACCCCATACGATTGATAACAAGTGTTATTACATTTTAATAATAACATTATTAAATAAAAATATCAAACAATAATTTTATAATTAGCACTTAATGTTGACAAGTGCTAATTATGGTGTATAATACATATAGAAAGGGCGTGTTAGAATGGAACAAAATCCTTATGAAGAAAACTTAAAAAATCCATTAGAAAAATATGGAAGAGATATTGTTGATTTAGCTAATGAAGGAAAAATTGATCCTGTTATTGGTAGAGACGACGAAATAAGAAATATTACTAGGGTTTTATCTAGAAAAACTAAAAACAATCCCGTATTAATAGGTGAACCAGGAGTTGGTAAAACTGCTATAGTAGAAGGGTTAGCTTTAAGAATTGTAAAAGGCGATGTGCCAAACAGTTTAAAAGATAAACACATATTCGAACTTGATATGGGTGCGCTAGTCGCTGGAGCAAAGTATCGTGGAGAATTTGAAGAACGATTAAAAGCGGTTTTAAAAGAAATAAAAAATTCTGATGGTAATATTATATTATTTATAGATGAAATTCATATGATTGTTGGTGCTGGCGCTTTAGAAGGAGCAATGGATGCAGGAAATATGTTAAAGCCGATGTTAGCAAGAGGAGAAATTCATTGTATCGGTGCAACTACATTAAATGAATACAGAAAATATATAGAAAAAGATGGTGCTCTAGAAAGACGTTTTCAAAAAATACAAGTATCAGAACCTAATGTTTTAGATACAATAACAATTTTAAGAGGGTTAAAAAGCAAATTTGAAGTATATCATGGCGTAACTATAAAAGATAAAGCACTAGTAGCGGCAGCAACTTTATCAGACAGATATATAACCAATAGATTTTTACCTGACAAAGCTATAGACTTAATTGACGAAGCGTGTGCAACTATAAAAGTTCAAATGGAATCCGTTCCAACGGAACTTGATTCATTGACTAGAAAAATAATGCAATTAGAAGTTGAAAAACAAGCATTAAAACATGAAAAAGATGAATTAAGTAAAGCAAGATTAGAAGAAATCAATAAAAAACTTACAGAATTAAAAGAGCAAGAAAGTAAATTAAGAATCGATTGGGAAGAAGAAAAAAATATAAACGACAAAATTAATAAGAAAAAAGAGGAATTAGAAGAAAAAAATTATGAATTGGAAGTAGCTGAAAATAAATATGATTTAGAAACAGCGGCCAAGTTAAGACATGGTATAATTCCAGCTCTTAAAAAAGAACTAGAAGAATTAAATGAAAGCAACAAAAGAGACATACTTAGTGATGTAGTTGATGATGAATCAATAGCAAAAATCATCTCTAAATGGACAAATATACCAATTAGCAAATTAGTTGGTGGTGAAAAAGAAAAACTAATTAACCTTTATGATAATATGAAAAAGAGAGTAAAAGGACAAGATGAAGCATTATTTTTAGTAAGTGAAGCAATCAAAAGAGCGCGTGCAGGAATTAAAGATCCAAACAAGCCAATTGGTTCATTTATGTTCTTGGGACCTACAGGAGTAGGAAAAACAGAAGTTGCAAGAACACTTGCATACGAATTATTTGATGATGAAAAACATATGATAAGAATCGATATGAGTGAATATATGGAAGCTCATTCAGTTTCTAGATTGATTGGCGCTCCTCCAGGATATGTAGGATATGATGAAGGCGGTCAGTTAACAGAAGCAGTTAGACGTAATCCGTATAGTATTGTACTTTTTGATGAGATAGAAAAAGCTCATAAAGATATATTTAATATTCTTTTACAAATACTAGATGATGGCCGTATAACTGATGGTCAAGGAAGAACTGTAGATTTTAAAAACACAATAATAATTATGACAAGTAATTTAGGAAGCGATATCATTTTAAATAATGAAATAGATAAAGACGAAAAAATAAACGCATTAATAAAAGCTTCTTTTAAGCCAGAATTTATAAATCGTATAGATGAAATTATCACATTTAAAGAATTAGATAAAAATACAATATATGATATTTTAGATAATATTATAAAGAATATTGAATTACGTTTGAGAGATAAAAATTTAACTTTATCTTTAACTGATGCTGCTAAAGACTTTATAATAGAAAATAGTTTTGATTCTAATTATGGAGCTAGACCAATTAAAAGATATGTAACAAGAAATATTGAATCTTTAATAGCAAATTCTTTAATTAAAGACGAAATAATATTTGGCAGCAATATAAATATTGATGTAAAAGACAATAAATTTTACATAAAAAAATAAAAATGTAATCATTTTTATTTTTTTAATTCTAATACCATATTTCCTAAAATGCCCAAACTTAATGTTGCACTTACGATTAACACTAATCCACCAACAAATGGTAACATTCTTAAAATATAAATTAATAGAATTCCTATTATTAAAAGCCAATAATTATTTAAATTTTTATGAAAATATTTTTTATCTAACATTGTAGCTAAATAATATCCACTAAATATACTAGATATATATACAAAAATACCATAAATCAATAATGCTATAATACCAATAGAACTAAATACTCCTGTAACCATTAAGGATAAAGCCAATATTGGAACTCCTATTAATATTAATAATCCTTTTCCACATAATCCTAAAATTCCATTAAAGCTCTTGTCTTTAGTTTGTTTTAATGATGCTTTATAAATATTTTCAAAGAATAATGCTAATACTAACGCTATTATTAATAATTTTAAATAACTTAATAGTACAGATTTTAAATAATCAATAAAACTAACTTTAGGAGTAGCATTAACATAAGTTTTAGTTTTTATATCTTTATCCAATTTATTTATAGTTGCGTCCTCATTATATTTAAGTGTTCCATTAATTTTAACGCCATCTACTACTTTAATATTTGTAGCAGATATTGTTATATTACCATTATATGTTCCATTTAATACAACTTCTCCTGCAGATATATAAATATTTCTATTAAAGTCACCATCTAATTTAACAATATCACCAAATATATATGAATCTCTACCTACACTAAAATCTTTAGATTCTATATTTTGTCCCGCTAAAAATAAATCTTTTTCTACTTTTCCACTTAGCTCGACATTGCCACCTGCAGCTATTACATATTCTTGATTATCTTTAATCTTTAAATTGTTTGCAGCTACAAAAGCTATTCCGTTAATAGATTTATTAATATTTACATTATTTCCTGCAATAAATGCAGTACCATCAAGTTCTTCTTTAATAGTAACGTTATCGCCTGCCCTAAATAAAGATTTAATATAACTTTTTGCATTTACAGATAAAACAGAAACAGTTAAACATACCGCAAAAATCAAGCATATCTTTGCAATTTTTTTCATACTCCATCTCCTTTCTTATAATAAATCATAAAAATCTTAGCAAGTCAATAATTTATTTTCTTGAAAATTTTATCTATATTAATTATAATGATTATAGGTGATTAATAATGAGCAATAAAAATGAGAGTGTAGCTAAATCTAGGACAACTGTAAAAAGCAATTCTAAATCTAAAAGTGCAACTACAAAGAAATCTTATGCTCCAAAAAAAAGCAACACAAAGACTGTTTCAGCACAAAAAAAGACTAGTAAAAATGTAACAAAAGAAAAAAACGCAACCGAAAATACTAAAAAAGCAACTGTTGCTATTGAAGAAGTAAAAAGTATAAACGTTAAAAATGATAATGACAAAATTAAAGAAGTAAAAGTTGAACGAATTTCAAAAATAGAAGAACCTAAATATCAAAAAAAGAAAACAAATAAAGGTCTTTTGTCAATAGGTATTATAATATCTACACTAGGTTTAATTGCATTAATTTTAACTTTAATAGCTAATAGAATCATAGATAAAGATTTTATAAGCGATCAAGCAGTTATGTTAATGACTTTTATAAGTCTTGTTATTGAGGGCTTCGGTGCATTTATAATAATCAATGAAACATAATAAGTAGTAGAGATGATATAAATGAAAAAAAGAAGTAAAATACTAATTTTAATTTTAGCGCCAACAATATTATTAGTTTCTTTTTTACTATTAGTTTTTTCAAAAAGAGAAACTTTTTTTTCATTAAAAGGAAATAATTCTATAACTATAAATATAGATCAAAAATATAAAGATGAGGGTTATACTGCAAAATATTGTACAAAATTTTTACATCTTTTTTGTAAGGATATTAGTTCAAATGTAAAAATAACTAGTACAGAAGATAATAATATTTATAACTATAATATTATTTATACTCTTAAGTATGGAAACACTTCTAAAGAACTTAAAAGAGAAGTTAAAGTTAAAGACATAGAAAGTCCAAATATTGAACTAGTAGAAAATAATGAAGAATTATGTGAGAATCAAGAATATGTTGAACCAGGGTATAAAGCTATAGATAATATAGATGGAGATATTACGGATAAGGTAGTTGTAGAAAAAAAAGATAATAAAGTTTTTTATACAGTATCTGATTCAAGCGGAAACAAAAAAGTAACTATAAGAACAATAAAATATGGTGATTCAGTAAAGCCTAGTATTATATTAACAGGTGGAGAGCTTAATTATGTATATATCAATACTGACTTTACTGAACGTGGTTATAAAGCAAATGATAATTGCGATGGAGATATTACGGATAAAGTAAAAGTAATTTCTAATATTGATACATCAAAAGAAGGAAATTATGAAATAACTTATAATGTGTCGGATTCAAAAGGTAATACTTCTACGCAAACTAGAAAAGTTGTTGTATATTCAGATACAAGTGCTATTCCAAAAAATGGAAAAACAGTATATTTAACATTTGATGATGGTCCTGGACCTTACACTGATGATATTTTGGATATATTAAAAAGATATAATATCAAGGCAACATTTTTTGTCACAAATCAATTTTCTAATTATAAAAATTTAATAAATAGAGAATATAGCGAAGGACATACTGTTGCAATACATACATATAGTCATAAATTCAAAGAAGTTTATAGCTCTTTAGATGCTTATTTGAATGACTTTAATAATATGAATCAAATAGTTTATGAAGAAACAGGGAATTACTCAAAAATATTTAGATTTCCAGGAGGTAGCAGCAATACTATAAGTAAATTTAATCCAGGAATTGTAACTGCAATTGCAAACAAAATGACAGAATTAGGTTATACATATTTTGATTGGAATGTTGATAGTAATGATACAGGAACTAAAGATCCAAATACTATATATCAAAATGTAATTAGAGAAATAGAAAAAAGAAACTCATCTGTTGTCTTAATGCATGATATTAAAAAAGCTAATATAGAAAGTACTCAAAAAATTATAGAATATGGATTAAATAATGGATTTACATTTTTACCTTTAACAGAATCATCACCGGTAACTCATCATCATATAAATAATTAGGAGATAAATATGTTAACAACTATAAATATATTATTTATTTTATTTGGTATTATACTGCCAATTACAATTTTTATAATATCAATTATTAAAAAAGGGAAAAAAAATAAACAATACATAATAGAAATGTGCCTTTTAGCAATAACATTATTCCTAATTGCATATACTTTAAAAATTGTAGCTACCAAATTGCTAGTTAAAGAAAATATAGAAAATACTAGTGAAATAACTAATGAAACTATTACTTCAAATACCACATCGAAGGAAACAACGGAAGAAATAATTCCAACAACAACAACTACCACAACAACAACCACTACTACTACAACGACAAAGACTACTACTAAAACTACAACAACAAAGAAACCTGAAACTAATCCAAATTTAAAAATTATTGATGGAATATTGATAGTTAATAAAACTTATCCTCTTCCTGCAGACTATGTTCCAACTAATACATATAAAAGTGCAAACGGGTTAGAATATTGTTCAAATTGTTTAGATAATGCAACTTATTCCAATTATAAATTAATGGAAGCTGATGCAGCAGCTCTAGGCTTAAAAATATGGATACAGAGTGGATATAGAAGTTATAAATTGCAAGAAAAATTATACAATAAATATGTTAATAGAGATGGTAAACTCGCTGCTGATACATATAGTGCAAGACCAGGACATTCAGAACATCAAACAGGTTTAGCTTTTGATTTAAATACAATATCAGATGATTTCCAATACACAGAAGAAGGCAAATGGATTCATAATAATGCCTATAAATACGGATTCATTTTACGATATCCAAAAAGCAAAGAAAGTATTACAGGTTATAAATATGAGCCTTGGCATTTAAGATATGTAGGAGTAGAGTTAGCTACAAAACTATATAATAATGGTGATTGGATAACTTTAGAAGAACATTTTAATTTAACAAGTACATATAGTGAATAATTCACAATGTACTTTTTTTGTTATATAATTTAGATGGTGAAGTATATGTATAATTTTATCGAAGATAAATCTATATTAATTATTCCTAATAATTATAAAGAAAAAATATTACTAAATTTAAGAAATAAAAATAAATATACAGATGTAAAAATATTAGAATTAAATGAATTTATCAAAAAAGCTACTTACGATTATGATCAAAATACAATATTTTATCTGATGAATGAATTAAATATAAGTTACGATACCGCAGATCTTTATTTAAAAAATATAGCATTTGTTACTAATGATGATAATATAAAAATGAATTCATTAAATAATGTAAAATCTATTATAAAAGACAAGTTAATTAAAGATCCTTTTTTTCTTAATATAATTAGAAATAGACCTATATTAGTTTATGGTTATGATTATATTACAAAATATCAAAATAGTATTTTAAACACTTTTAATAATGTTAAAATAATAGAAAAAACATATAAAAATTATTCTCATGAAGTTTTAAAATTTAAAAAACTAGAAGATGAGGTAATTTTTGTTGCAGAAAGTGTAGCGAATCTTATAAATAGTGGTGTTGATATAAATAAAATATACTTAGCCAATTTAAATAATAATTACTATAAAATAATAAAAAGAATTTTTAAAACTTATAATATTCCTATTAATTTAAATGAAAAAAAATCTATTTATAATACGAAAATAGGTAAATATTTTTTAAACTCATTATCACTAAAAGCAAATACAATATTTGAAAATATAAAACAAGAATTTAATCTATCAAATGAAGAAAACTTTTTAATATATAATAAATTATATGATGTAATTAATGAATTTTACTTTATTGACAATTATAATTTAGTTAAAGAAAATATAATATACGTAATGAAAAATACTTATATTACTAATAATAAGTATACTAACTCTGTAAATGAAATAAACCTTTTAAATAATGAAATAGATGATGATGATTATATATTTTTATTAGATTTTTCATCTAATTCTTTTCCTAAAATAAAAAAAGATGATGATTTTATTGAAGATAATATAAAACCATCATTTATAGAAAAAAGTTATGAAATTAATAATATAAATAAAGACATATATTATAAAGTAATATCAAATATAAAAAATCTTACAATTACTTATAATACGAATTATCTTAACGAAACATTTTATCCAAGCATTCTAATAGACGAATACGCTTTAGAAGTAAAAGAACCTAAAATAGAATATAGTATATATTCGGATGATATAAATAAAATTTATTTAGCAAAATTAATAGATAATTTAATTAAATATAACCAATATAATGAAAATATAGATTTATTATATGCTAGCTACAATCTAGACTATGGAATATATAATAATAAGTATACTAAAATCAATAAAAATAGTTTTTATGGCTATATAAATAATAAGTTAACTTTAAGTTATTCAAGTATTGATAATTTTTATCATTGTTCTTTTAAATATTATATTTCTAATATTTTAAATTTAAATTCTTTCGAAGATACTATTCAAACATATATTGGAAATTTATATCATTATATATTAAGTAAAGCATTTTTAGAAAATTTTGATTTTGATAATGAAATTAATAAATTTATAAAAAATAACCCATATCCTATATCAAATAAATCAAATCATTTCTTAGAAAAAAATATAGAAGACTTAAAAAATATAATTAATTTGATAAATTATCAGAATGCTTTAATAAATTATGATAGTTCATTATATGAAAAGAAAATAAATGTTGAAAAAAATAAAGTTATTAACATTGATTTTAAAGGTTTTATAGATAAAATTTTAAAATTAAAAGATTTAATAATTATAATTGATTATAAAACATACTCTATAGATATTAAGCTAAATTACCTTCCATATGGTCTTTCTATGCAATTGCCAATATATTTGTATTTAACTAAAAATATGGATCATAATGCAAAAGTAATAGGAATATACTTACAACAAGTATTATTTAATAAATTTAATAATGATAAAAACAAGACTATTAAAGAACAATTAAAAAATTCTTTAAAACTAAAAGGATATTCTATTGGAAATGAAACATTACTTGAAGAATTTGATTCTAACTACAAAGACAGTGAAATAATTCAAGGAATGAAATTAACTTCTAAAGGTTTTGGAGCTTACTCAAAAGTATTAAGCGAAAAACAATTAGATAATGTTTATAAATTAACAGAAAAGAAAATTGATGAATGCATTGATAAAATTATAGATGCAAATTTTGATATTAATCCTAAGAAAATAAACGGAGAAAATATTGGATGTAAATTTTGTAAATTTAATGATATTTGTTTTGTAAATAATAAAGATATTCAAGAATTAGAAGATATAAAAAATTTAGATTTCTTGAATTAAAAAAGTGAACTAAGTTCACTTATTTTTGTATAAATTTATTGTATTTCTTTAAATATTTAAATCCTAAAAAAGATAAAGCTGCTAATATTAAACTTATTAAAAAATAACTTTCTATACCCGTTTTAGGAGAATCTTCGGAGCCATAAATTTTCTCATCTTCTATAACAGAAGTTGTTGTTCTTCTTCTAGTAGTAGTTGTTGTTGTAATGTTTCTTTTTGTAGTTGTTGGAATTTCTTTTTTTAATGTTCTTGTAGTAAATGTCTTACTATGTCTTTTTGTTTCATTAACATAAATTTGATAACAATATGAAGTATTTTCTTCTAATCCATAATCAGTATATGGCATACCACAATCAACTTCATCAATTAATTCAAATTCATCATCAACGGATTTTTTTCTATATATTGAACAAGTATTTAAAGGATTGGTATAATCAAAAACTAATTTTATAGAATCACTAGTTATATCATAAAAAGTAATTTCAGGATCCACTCCTAAATAATTTGGTATATCACTTACATCGTCTAAATTATGAATAAAATATACTTCATCATCTTCTGATATGTTATTTATATTAACATCACTACTATCACTTAAAATAACATAATTCAAAAATAAATATATTACCCCATCTGCATCGCTTAACGAAGAATACTCGTTATAATCTCCTATGTCAGAATCATATACTGAGTACCATAAATATTGATTTAAAGTTTGTGTTTTTTCTATTTTTGGAATGGTATATGTAGTATCTTTACCTAAACTTAAAAGAAGATTCATTTCTGTTGGAATTAGTTCAAAATTATAAGCATAATTATACTTTGATGGATAATTTGATATTTTATATTCAGCCCTTATTGTTCCAACATAGTTCTTTTCTGTATCAGGAAGTTCGCTTTTAAATTTTTCATAATATGATGATGTATCAAAATTCAAATTCAATGCTCTAACTTTTTTTATTTGTAAATCATTCCAAGTTAAATCAGAAAACGTTTCACTTATTGATGGAGATTCAATTTTTTCTTTAACAACAGGCGTTTTTGAATATTCTAAATAACCTTGTTCATTTTCAGCTAAAAATGTATCCGATTCATATATTTCAAAATACAAATTTTCTATTTCAATAGTATATTCTCCATCTGTAATAGTTTGTGCATGAGCGCTTACAACAAAAAACATAAATGATAACACAAGTACAACTATTTTTTTCACTCTTACTCACCTATATTATAACTATATCATATATTTTATTTATATTAAGTTATCTCTTTGCTTTTTACATCATTTTTTACAACTTATTTCATTTCACATTTATCATATTATTGATATAATATTTATATATTAAGGGTGGTGAAATAATGCCTAATTGGACTAAAGAACAGGAATTAGCTATTAATAAAGAGGGAACAAATATAATTGTTTCAGCAGGTGCTGGAAGTGGTAAAACAGCAGTATTAACAGAACGAGTAATTAGAAAATTAAAAAAAGGAATAAGTATTAGAAATTTACTTATATTAACTTTTACTAATAATGCTGCACACGAAATGAAAGATAGAATAAAAAAAGCTATAAAAGAAGCTGCTAAAATTGATGACGTTATAAAAAAGGAAATAGATTATATAGAAACCGCAAATATTACAACATTCGATGCTTTCGCTCTTTCTCTTGTTAAAAAATATCATTATAAAATTGGAATTAGCAAAGATATTTCAATAATAGATTCTAGTATAATTGATTTAAAAAAAGAAGAATTTTTAGATGAAATCTTTGAGAATTTATATAAAGAAAAAAATACTAGTTTTCTAAATCTTATTGATTTATTATGCACTAAAGATGATAAAGAAGTTAAGAAACTAATAATAAATATATCGCAAAAATTAGATTTGCTAGAAGATAAAGCTAACTATTTAAATAAATATATTGAAAAATTCTATAATACAGATTATTTTAATAACATTATAACAGACTATGAACATATAATTTCACTAAAAGTTAATTATATAAAGTATTTAATGAACCTATTATCATACGAAATGGATAGCACGCGATTTTCAGAATATAGTGATGCTTTAGAACCTTTATTTAAAGCTAAAAATTACGATGACTTTAAACGAAGTTCTTTAGTAGAACTAAAACCAATTAAGAATGCTACTGATTATGGAAAAGATTTAAAGAAGTCAATATCAGAAAGCATAAAAGAAATACATAACATGTGTTATCTAACGCTTGATGATATAAAAAAGAGTTTATTTTCAACTAAAGATTATGTTCAAGCAATAATTAATATTATTAACACATTAGATAGCAAAATACTTGAATTTAAAAGACAAATAAATAAATATGAATTCACTGATATTAGCATTATGGCAATTAATATTGTAAAAAATAACGAAGATATAAGAGAAGAATTAAAAAATTCCTTTAACGAAATATGTATTGATGAATATCAAGATACAAGTGACCTACAAGAAATTTTTATAAATTTAATTAGCAATAATAATGTTTACATGGTAGGTGATATAAAACAAAGTATTTATAGATTTAGAAATGCAAATCCTATGCTTTTTAAAGAAAAATATGATTTATATTCTAATAGCGAAAATGGTTTTAAAATAGATTTAAATAAAAACTTTCGCTCTAGAATGGAAGTTCTTGATGATATTAATTTAATTTTTAATAGAATTATGGATAATGAAATAGGTGGCGCTTCATATAAAGAATCTCATAATATGATTTTTGGTAATTCTAAATACATATCAGATGGATATACTAATCAAAATTATAATCTAGAAATATATAACTATCCATATGATAAAGATTCAGTATTTAAAAATGAAGAAATTGAAGCTTTTATTATTGCTAACGATATAAAACATAAAATTAATGAAGATTATTTAATATATGATAAAGATAGTCAACAATTAAGAAAAGCAAACTTTAGTGATTTTGTTATTTTAATGGATAGAGCCTCTGCTTTTGACACATATAAAAAAATATTTGAATATTTAAATATACCAACCACTTTATATAAAGATAATAATATAGTATCTGAAAATGAATTATTAATTATTAAAAATATTATAGGATTAATAATAAAAATAAACGAAAACAATTTTGATACTGATTTTATACATATGTTTATGTCAATAAGTAGAAGTTATATAAAAAAGATAGATGACGATGAATTATTTGAAATTATAAAAAATAGTAGCTATAAAGAAACTGAACTTTATAATATATGCTTTAAAATATCTCAAAATATTGATAATCTCACTAATAGTGAATTATTTGAAATTATTGTTCTAAAATTTGACTTTATTAACAGTTTCATTAAAGTTGGCAATATAGAAAATAAAATAAATATAATTAATTATTTGCAAAAAACATTTGAAGATTTAGATAGTATAGGTTATGGTATTTATGACTTAAATAATTATTTAGAAAATATAATTAGTAATAATAAACAGATTAATATTTCAATGAATATAGATAATACTAATTCAGTAAAAATAATGACTATTCATAAATCAAAAGGCTTAGAATTTCCAATTTGTTATTTTAGTGGATTTGATAAAAATTTTAATTTAAAAGATTTAAATGAAAGAATTCTATATAATAACAAATATGGTATTATAACTCCATATTTTAATGAAGGATTGAATTCTTTAATTACAAAAGATATTATAAAATATAACTATATAAAAGATGATATTTCTGAAAGAATAAGACTTTTATATGTAGCTTTAACTCGTGCTAAAGAAAAAATGATAATTGTTGCAAATATAAACGAAGATGAATTACATAATACAAATAATTCCATAATCGATACTTATTTAAGAAGTAAGTATAGAAGTTTTAAAGATATTTTATTATCATTAGGTGATAACTTAAAAAAATATATTTCGAATATAAAGTTAGAAACTTTGAATATTACTAGAGATTATAATAATATAAAAAATTATAATTTTGCTGATATTATTAACAAAACTGATAATAAAATTATAACAACTAAAATAAATGTTCAAAATGATATAGTTTTAAACAAACATTTTAGCAAAAATGAAAAAACTATTATTGATTTAAAATTAAAAAATAACTTAGAAAAAGGTTTATACTTACATGAATTATTTGAAAGTACTAATTTTTTAGAACCAGATTATAGCAATATAAATGAAGAAGATTCACAGTATATTAAAAATTTTTTAAATCAAGATATAATGAAAAATATAAAAAATGCTACTATATATCATGAATATGAATTTTTATATGAAGAAAATAATATTAAATATCATGGAATAATAGACTTATTAGTAATATATGATGATTATATAGATATAATTGACTATAAATTATTAAATGTTATAAGTGAAGATTATATTAAACAATTAAATGGTTATAAATCTTATATAGAATTAGAATTTAATAAAAATGCAAACATTTATTTATATAGTATTTTAAATAATACAATAACTAAAGTGCAATAACTTGCACTTTTTTTATATAAAAAAGGAATAACAAATAAAGACAATATATTTCTATTAGAGGCATTATATGGACGATTTATTTTATATAGATGGTTATTATTTAGATGAGTTTCAAATTGAATGTGTAAAAGAAAATGAAAACATTCTAGTTATAGCTGGAGCAGGAAGTGGAAAAACAAGTACTATATTGGGAAAAGTTAAATATTTAGTTTTTAACGGAATAAAAGAAAGTGACATACTTTGTATTAGCTTAACTAATGAAGCTACTAATAGTTTGAGAAACAAACTTAATAATATAAACTTAAGTATTGAATGTTTAACATTTCATAAATTAAGTTTAAATATTATAAAAAATTATTATAATAAAATAAACATTACAAAAGATGGTACTTTAGAATATATTTTAGATGAATATTTTAAAGGATTTGTTCAATATACATATAGAAAATATTTACTTATGCTTTTATTTAAAAGTTTTAATTATAAAAATATATTAAATATGGATAAATTTAAAAGTTATAAGAAAAGCATTATTACATATATAAATTTATGTAAAAATAAAAATTTAAATATACACTCAATTTATAATTTATTTTTGCAAAAAAGAAATAAAATAACTTATCTATTTATATTAGAAATTTATAGGCTTTACGAAATAGAACAAAATAGCACAAATTCATTTGATTTTAATGATATGATAAATAAAGCTTCTGATTTAGTTAAAAAAAATAATATAAAATTAAATTATAAATATATAATTATTGATGAATTTCAAGATTCTAGTTTAATAAAGTTTGAACTTATTAATAATATTATAAAAAATAACAACGCTAAAATTATGTGTGTTGGAGATGATTATCAAAGTATATATAGATTTGCTGGAAGTGAATTAAGTGTTTTTTTAAATTTTGAAAAGTATTTTTCTAATAGTAAAATAATGTATCTTAGAAATACTTACAGGAATTGCAAAGAACTAGTTTATATTTCAAACGATTTTATTTGTAAAAATCCATTTCAGATGAAAAAGAATTTGCTATCTAATAAAAGTATAGATAAACCAATAAAAATTATTTTTACCACTAACAAAAAAAGCACATTAAAAAACTTATTAAATAAACTTAACTATGATTGTATGGTTATTGGCAGAAATAATGATGACATTAAAAATTATGTGTATAAATATGAAGAAATCAACAAAATTAATTATTTAACAGCACATAAATCAAAGGGATTAGAAAGTAATAATATTATTTTAATAAATATAACTAATGATATTATGGGATTTCCATCTAAAATTGAAAATCCTAACATTATAAAAGATATTACAAATAAGGAACAATATCCGCTAGATGAAGAAAGAAGACTATTTTATGTTGCAATTACTCGAACCAAAAATAACGTATTTATACTTTTAGAAAAAGGAAATATTTCTGTTTTTGCTGAAGAATTAATGCATAATTACAAAAAATATATAGAATATCTGAAAATATAAAATAAAACTTTAAAAAAATGCCATACTAAATATAGGTGAATATTAATGGAAATTATAAAACGTTCTTTAATTATGATATTTTTATTGTTTATAATTGTTAAAATAATGGGCCAAAAGCAAATTAAAAATTTGACACTTTTTGATTATATTTTAAGTATTTCTATTGGATCTATTGCTGCCGATTCGATTATAAGTTTAGATGTTCCTATCATTAATGGAATCTTAGCTTTAGCTACATTTACATTTGTTGGATATATTATAACAATACTCTCATATCATAATCATAAAATAGAAGAAGCTATAGATGGTGAACCAATAATTTTATTTAAAGCAAACCAATTCTTTAATGATAATCTTGAAAAAACAAAACTGAGTGTAGCAAAAGTTTTAGAAAGTTGTAGATTAAAGGGATGTTTTGATATCAATAACTTAGATTGTGCAGTTTTGGAACCCTCTGGAGATATTTCAGTTTTACTAAAAAATTCTACTATTAAAAAAACAACTAATAAAGAAATTATTTCTAGATTATTAGTTGTTGATGGAGTTATTAATGAAGACGAATTAAAGAAATCTAACAAAAGTAAGCGTTGGTTAAATAATTATTTAAAACGCAAAAATATTAAATTAGAAAATATAAATCTTTTATCAATCAATAAAAATAATAAAATTTCTTTATATATTAAAACCACTTTATAAAGTGGTTATTTTTGAATTGGTGGAAATATATTTTTATAAGAATTTTCAAAATCGTTTTTAGCTAATTCACAAATACTTAATATTTCAGCGACTGTTTTATTTGATGAACTACCTAAATTTATATTTAATGTAAATTGAGGCTCTTCTACAGTATATCCCATTTTTTTCAAAGCATCTATAAGCATGGCTCTATCACTAGTATTTGTAAGATGATAATCCATATCAATTCTTAATATTATATTATTATCCTGATTTTCCATTGAAAAATAAATATTCGTTAAATCTGTTGCTAAATAGCGTTTTAATAACTGCTGATAAGCGCTATTGTAACAATATTTTTTATATGGGCTCTTTTCATATTCTTTAGAATTTTCAAGGAACGTTTGAAAATTATCATTTTCTATCTGTTCAATATTTTTTTCTATTAAACTTTTATAATCCCCCTTAAAATATGTTTCCTTTTCTACTAAACCAGGCAAACTTATAGATAATACCATATCGTTCCATTTTTCTTCTGCTTCAGTGGATTCATAATGCTTGCCACTTATAAATTGATTTAATTCAAATATAGCAGCTAAATCTTTTTCAATAGGTATTTTTTTATTTATTTTTGTTTTTAAATATGCGTTAATTTTTGAGACAGTATCTAGTGTTATATTATCTATATCATTAGAAATTGTTGAATAAAACTCTGGATCTAACATGGATAATTGTTCTTTAACAGAAGCACAATTATTTTGTATATATTTTAATAATTCTTCATCTGTATAATCATTAAACAAATTATCATTTATTGATCCCTTAACTACACTGCTATCATTTCTCGATTGCTCCGTAGTTTGATGAAGATAATTATATCCATAGCTCATTATATTAGTTTGTGTATTATCAGCTGTTACATCGCACATATAAAAACCATTTATATCATATTTTGGATCTACTAAATTAACATAATTTCTATCATGTAACTCATTTGTTCTTACAGCACATTCTATAGAATTAATTCCTACTCTCTTTAATAATTCGTTTAATAATCTAGAATATCCTGCACAAACTATATAATCATTAATTAATACCAAATATGGATTTCTACTTTGATCTGCAATTCTAAAATCAATTATTTTATTATTTTGATAATATTTATAATTCTTCCAACTTTTTATCGTATTGTAAACTGCAATATATTTTTCATATGGGCTTAAATTGCTTGCTTTTATTTCAGACACCATTAAATCCATAATATTATTTAATTTTATTAAATCACTAACTGAAAACTTAGTTACAGCATCTTTAGAGATAATTCTTACCATATCTTTATCAGTTATTTTATTTAATTCTTCATTTGAAAATGTTTTGTCAATAGGCAAATCTATTGCTAATGTTTTAATATTAGGATTTTCGTTTTTTATTTTTGCTATCAATGCGTTAATTTTTTCAATATCAAAAGACTGAAAATGTACTTCGGTAATATCAGTAGGCAACTTAAGTGTATATAAGTCAATATCATTATTAAGATATAAAGCCCCATCTATATTAGTATTAGTAGATGTACTTCTTAGTTTATCAAAAAATTGGTTTCTCCATTTATTAACTACTTCATTATCTATATTCTTTTGATGACAAAAATCTATTAAGTTCATTTTCTGATCGTTATTGAAACCTAACTGTTCTAAATCAACATCATTTATATTAATTTGTTCATTTTTTATTGCATTATATACTAACTTAGTATTACGTTTTAAAAATAATGGTGATTCTTTACTTAAAGAATAATTATTTTTCTCACATATTTCATATATTTTATCCTCATATTCGTCAGCAAATTTTAAATCAACATCACTTATATAATTTAATATTTGGTAAAAATATTTATCTATTATATCAATAGCTTTCTTAGGTTTTGCGTTTTTAAAAAATTCTTGTAAAACATTCGGATTTGAATATTCATTTATTTCATAATCACCTTGAATAATTAAATTATAAAGTATATCTTCCATTAGTTTATAATCATAATTAAAAGTATATGAATTTAATATATCAGGATTATTTAATAATATTTGACGTATTATTTCTTTATTGTTAGCAAAACATTGTGGAATAGATTTAAATTTAGTAGCTTTTTCTTTTATTGCATCAACTATTTTCATTGATTCTTCTGAATTAAAATCATATTGTTCTTTTATATATATACTATCTTGTGGATTATTTAAAATAACATTAAGTACAATATTTTTATCTTTCAATAAAAATGATGGAGTACTATCAGTTATCTCTAAATTAGTTTCTCTTAAAGCCTCATTTATAGATTTCTGTACAGAAGGATCGTCTGGAATTATTTCTACAATCTCATTTATATATTCTATATTTTTATTTATATTTTTCATAAATATATCCAATATTTGTTCACTAAAATCTTCATAATTGCTAATATTATTTTTAAATATAGTTATATTTGAAAAATCTTGTTCTAGATATTTAAGTCCTAATTCTATATTATTTTTTGTTATTGCAGTACTAAGATCTATATATTTTATATTATGTTTTAATAAGACATCACATAATTTAGAAGCATCTAATTTTTTTATTAAATCTTCACTATCAAGAAATTCCAAAAATTTACTATTTGCACTTATTGCATCAATTATTAAGGAAGGATCTTCAGAAAAAATAAAATCGAAGATATATTCCATCTGATCCTTTGTAAAATTTTCTTTATTAAAAGTTTTGCTTCTTATCAGATACTTAATAAAACGAGAATCCTTTTTTAAATTTTCTACAATATAATCGTAATATTTACAATATCTGTCGTGAGTATCATTTTCATACTTAAAACCACAATTTAATGCATACATTACTATTTCTTCGTTTAACTCTTCATCACTTATTTTGTTAATATAATTAGGATTTAATTTTAATTTTATTTGATCTAACGTATTCATTTTTAATTGCCCCATCTCCTATTATATTTTTTTAGTATAATCTATTATCAGCATATCAAATTTATCCACTCTATACAACTTTATAAAAGTTATTTTTACAAAAAATCGTAAAATAAATTTAAAAAAAGAGATTAAATCCCTTTTCAAAATATAAACTTTTTTTATTTGCTAATTATTGATATATCATTTAGTACAATGTCTTCTAATTGTACACTAGCTTTAAATTTATCATAGTAATCGTACTGACTAAATAATGAATATAATTTATCATTTTTAATAACTACTATATCATCATTATTTTCTTCATAACCAATATCATCTACATCATAAAATTTAGTATAATCTATAAAAGCATCCATGAAGTTACCAAAGAACTTTACTGTTTTTTCATAAGTTAAAGCAACTATACAAAGTGGAGTTAAAATAATTTTTTTATACTTATAATTATTATTGTTTATTAACTTAGTTGCAGCATCTTTATAAGTTAAACAAGATATTCTATTATCATTATCAATAGAAAAAATACATATTCCATCTACAAAGTGAAGGCGTTTTACATTTCTTTCTTTTTCTTTACCATTAACTAGTACTATTCCTGTTTTTAATAAAATAATTATATCTTTAAAATATGAAAATTTAATATCTTTTACTTTATCTGCCGCAGTATTTTTTAAATAACTAGTGTTATTTTTGATTAAATTATATTTCTTATCTAATTCTAAATCGTAAGCTTCAACTAAATTAATTCCAAATATCCTATTATCATTTAAATTATCCATAACTTTTAACTACCTCTCTAAATTACAAATTCTTTATCTTCTCAAACAAATCAAACATTTCAGAATCTTTTATATTATCATTATTATATTTTGTTAATATTTCATAATGTTTTTTTATAAAATTTTTTAATTTCAGCATATCTTCTTTCTTTATGTTTATTTTCCTATCTACTAATATCTGTGGATTATATTTATCTATACTCATCATAATCATATTATTATAATTAAGTTTTCCATAATCATTTTGAAAAAATAATATATTATCTCTATCTAGTGTATAGGAACAATAAAAAAGTAAATTCATAGGTAATTTTGTCTTATCCTTACTTAAGGTAGTACAGCCAAAATGTTCATTTTTTTCTTCAAAAAATATTTGTTTAGCTTCAAACTCAGGTATATCGGCATTCCAATAGTCCAATAGTAATTGTTGATGTGATTTTACATATTCTAATACTTCTTTTATATCTAGTTTATCAAGTTTTAATTTATTTAAATTCTCTAAAATTTTAATATTTTTTATATCAACAGTTAAATAAGATTTATCATCCCAATTTTTAAACTTTATTTGAGGAATTAAGTCCTTTAGTTTTTCTTTACCATTGTAAACTAAATATAAAACTATATTCATATAATTATCATTTTCAAAAGAAATTACAGCTTTAAATAAACTATTTATATTTTCATTATTTACATCTTTTAAATTGACTTCTTTATTCATTATTTAACTCCCACTTTACATAATATATATCTTAGATTTTTTCATATCGATAAGTTTCTTTATTAGTTATTATTTTATAATAATTAAAAATATTAGTAAAGTACTTTAAATAGAGTCCTAGTTTATGTTGTTTATTTAATATAATTTTTATAAACTTTTTAATATCTTCTGGTTAGATATAAAAGAAGAAGTTAGATAACTTTTCTTATGATTAATAATAGATAGAAATAATTACTAACTAATTATATATACCACAATTTTACATTTAAAAATATACATGATACAATATTATTGAATGGAGTTGATAAAATGACTTTTGATGAAGCAAGAGAAAAGGCCGAAGCGAAAATAAAAGAAGTTGGAAAAATTATAATGAAAATTCAAGAAAATGATGATTTTTGGTTTTTTGATGCCGGATTACCAAACGAACATTTTTTTGATGATGCTGCTGGTTCTCTATATATAAGCAAAAAAGATGGAACAATAATTCCAAAACATTTATGGTTACCAGAAGTTCAAGAATTAATGGCAATGTTTAAAGAAAATTCTAAAACAATTTATGATTATTATAACGAAAAAAATAATGATTGAAACTGACTAATAGAGTAGGGTCAGCATTTCAGACAAAAAGGTTTTTATTAATGTCAAGTATTTTAAAATCACTTGGCTTTTTTAAATACAAAAAAAGCTAACATTTCTGTTAGCATTTATTAGCATCGAACCATAAAAGTCCGAGTTTGTTATCAATTTTGGTGGAGCCGAGCAGAATTGAACTGCTGTCCAAAATACTTTCATATTTAATGTCTACAAGTTTAGTTAGAAAAAAATTTCATTAATAAAAAGGATTCTAACATCTATTTATTAATATAGTTTATAATTAATTCTACAAATATTCTAAACAAAACATTTGTTATATCTTATATATATAAACCCCAAAAATCCCTATAAGAAAGAAAATTTGAAGTGCTTTATTGCCAAATTAGGCAAATGCTAAAGCAGTATTATTTGTTCTGTTTCCAGTTAAATTTAATTTGTTGCCATTTAGGTTTGGCGACCACTTGCAATTAAATAGAAATATATCCTGTCGAAACCATTACGACCCCGTTATTAGATAATAACATAATTATTCGTTTTCATCAATTATTTTTATAATTAATTCTCCATCTTTAGAATAAAGATATCTTTCTCTTGCATATTTAGCAACATAGTCAGGATCTTGTAATTTTATTACATCAGACTCTAATTTCTCTTTTTCACTAATTAATTCTTGATATCTATTTTCTAATTCTTTTGCACTCTTTTTATTTGCAAAAATTTGTTTCCAATAATTTATAGAATTGTATGCCATAAAGCCAACAAGAATTACAAATACTACAAATAAGAAACAAAATCTTCTTTTTGCAAATTTATTAACTTTTTTCATACAATCCTCCTATTATCATAATACCACAAATTACAATTATTGGTCATTTATTTATAAATAAATATGTAAATAAACGTAAATATTATAATTAAATAGTTATAATAATTGATTGTTCCATTGAATAAAATATAGAATAATATAAAAAATATGAAAAAAAATAAAAATAATAGAAAGTATTTAAGCAAAGAATAATTTTTTACTACTTTTATAAGCCTAAAAGCTATTTGCCAATATATAATAGTTAATATAATATTATAAAAATATTTCATTTAAATAATTTAGTAAAAAATCCATTTTCTTTTTCGCCATTTATACCTTCTAAGTAAGTAACACTATTGATTTTCCCTTTAATACATATATTACCATCGTTTGTATCTAATTTTATTAATTCTAAGTTATTTCCTTTTATGTTTACATTACCCATGACTGTACTAATTAAAAATTCATTTTCGTTGAAATGATTTACTTTTTTAGCTCCACTTATAAAAACATTGTTTCTTTCTAATATTTTTACACTATGACTAATTACGTTACTATCGAAACTATTATCCATAATATCACCTAATAAATCATATTCATTAATAAAAATTAAATAACAAAAAAACTACTAATTGTAGTTTTTTAATCCATCTTATTATATTCTTCTAAAATTGCATCTTCAAACATTTTTCTAGCATCAGAATTTATTGGGTGAGCAATATCCTTATATTCTCCTGTTGCAGTTTGTCTACTTGGCATTGCTATAAAAGGACCATTATCACCTTCTATAATTCTAATATCATGTACTGCAAAAGAGTCATCTATCAATACTGACGCTTTTCCTTTCATTCTAGAGCCTTCTTTATTTACCTTTCTTACATTTACTGATGTTATTTTCATAAACATGCACTCCTTTCAAGTTATAAACAACTCTAATTTAATTTTAAAACAAAAGTAAGAGAAAATCAATAGTTTATCTTGGATATCCAACATACATCATACCAGATGATTTTAAGCCTCCAATACCATCATGACCATATTTAGTTTTATTAAGAAGCTCTATTAAATCAATTTCCTTATTTTTTTCAGTTAATGCAATATTTACAGCAATTATTGCAGGATCTAAAGCGTGTATATTTATTCTCTTTGGACTAGAGGCAAAATTTGCTCCAGCCTTAATTAAAGATTCATAATCACTTTGGCAAGCGCCAGCGATAATAACTAATTTTTCATGACTTTTTTCATAATTCCGTGCTTCTAGTACTGCTTTTACAAAATTTTTTGAGTTTTTATAATTATTTATATTATTTACATCTAGAGTTTTATTTAACGAATCATGTCCCGTAATAATTAATATATCTGGACGATACTTTTTTAACAACTTATAAATAACCTCAGAAATATCTTTTTCATTTATATACTCTCCTGTAGCATATATATTAGCTTTTTTATAAAACTCCATACACCTATTTAAATATTCCTTATCACCATCTATATGTAATATTTTCGCTGGCAAATAAAAAAATTCGCTTCTATCCATATCTTTTTTAACATCTATTCTTGAAAACAGTTCTGTATCTTTATTTTCATAATCACATTTGACTAAATCTTCTATTGGTGCATCGGCATACAATCTTATATCAACACCCTTTAAATAAACCATATCATTAATAATGTCAACAATTTTAAATACAGTATCATTATTGTAACTAACTCTAGAAACAAAATCTCCTATTTTTAAATCCATAAATATCACCATTAAATTATATAAAAAAAATTAAGAAATATTAAAATAATTTCTTAACTTTTATATAATGTATTAGCTAATTCAATAAATATTTTATAATCTAATTCCTCAGCTCGAGCATTTGTAGTCATTTTATATTTATTTAAAATTTCTGATATTATTTCCAAATTATATTCTCCCAAATTATTTTTGAGTGTTTTCCTTTTTTGACTAAATGCTTTGTACACTAAGGTTTTAAAAAATTCAAAGTTTAGCAAATGTTCTTGAAATTCACGTTTTTTTAACATAATAATTGCACTATCTACATTAGGTATAGGATAAAAATTTTTTCTATCTACATCAAATTCATATGACAATTTATAAAAATAATTTAATATTACACTTATAGCACCATACTCACTACTTTTAGGAGAAGCACATAATCTTTTCCCTAATTCCTTTTGCACCATTATAACAGCTTTAGTTGGTAATAAATTTGAATTTATAAATTTATTAATGATTGGTGTAGTTATATAATATGGTATATTTGCTATAAAAGCAAAATTATCAGTAGGTTTAATAATTTTTTTTAAATCTACATTTAAAAAATCCTCATAAATAATATCTAAATTGCTATCTTTAATATTATCTAAGTATTGTTTCAATGATTTATCTATTTCAAAAGATATTACTTTACAATTAAGTTTAACTAATTCAGATGTTAATATTCCTGAACCCGCACCAACTTCAATTATAAAATCAAATTCTTCATTTTTAATCAATTCAATTATTTGTCTTAAAATTAAATCATTTTCCAAAAAATTTTGACCATATTTCTTTTTAAACTTAAATTTTTCCATAATCCTCCTAAAAAAAATCAAGAAGTTTTTCTTGACCAGCCATATCTTAAGACATCATAAGTTAATTGTCTTCTACCTATTACTAAAGCTTGATTATTATCACTAACTAGTAAATCTAAATCTGTTCCTGTTACTCCTCGATCCAAAACAATAGCAGTTATTTGTTCACCATTTAAATCATATCTAACAATAGATCCGCATTGTAAACTTTTTGATGAGGCCATAATTCTCACAGTTCCATAATCTTTATCAGTATAAGTTGTTGTACCATCCAAGACGTTTTGACCTGTACATCCTAATGTTCCACCACATAATGGACAATCTGCTGTATAAGCAGTTAAATCACCAACATATGTATCTAATGGATAAGATAAATCTTCCATTTTTATTTCTTCAAACTTAATTGCCATCGCTGTTAAATCTAAATATTTATTGCTGTTGTCGTTATAAAAAATGCCTTTTTCTTTATTAACATCATTTTTATTTATTAGAACTAAAAAGCTAACGATAATGAATAATTTTAAAACTCTAAGTAAAGTCTTCAAATATATCACCTTCAACTAGTTATAATATACCATGTTAATTATATTTTGTCAAAAAGCTGCATTACGTTATTTTCACTAACATCGCATAATGTTTTAAATTCAATACCTGTATTAATTGAAATAAAATTAATTATTTCATCTATATACGTAGGATCATTTACTTCTCCTCTATATGGATGCGGTGTTAAATATGGACTATCAGTTTCAAACACAATATTATCTATACCAATTTTTTTTATTACATTAATTAATTTACAATTTTTAAAAGTTATAACTCCATTAATACCTAAATAAAACCCCATTTTTATATATTCTTTTGCAATTTCTACGCTTCCATTGAAACAATGAATTATACCCTTTACTTTATATTTTTTTAATATATTAATAGTATCTTGAGTAGCATCTCTTGAATGGACAATTACGGGAATATTATATTTTTCTGCTAAACAAAGCTGACGTTCAAAAATGGAAATTTGCTCTTCTTTATTATTGTCCGAATGAGTATAATCTAAACCTATTTCCCCTATTGCTATAAACTTTTGGTTATTTATATTTTCCTCTATTAATTTAACTACGTTATCATAATCATTTAAATTTTCCTGTGGATGTAATCCTATAGCACAATACATAAATTCATATTTTTTCGATAACTCAATTACTTCACAAGATGTTTTAAAATCTACACCATTATTTATTACCCTTTTTACATTGCTATTCATTATTTTTTTTGTTATTTCATTTATATTAAAATATTCGTTATAAACATGACAATGACAATCAGTATACACAAAAATCACCAATAAAATTATATAATAAAAATAATCATATTTCTATGATTATTACACTAAAAAATCTATAATACTCTGTTTTATATTTTTTATAATATTTGAATTTTCTAATTCCTTATTTGAAATCAGTACCATATACCCTAATAAATTACTCTCTACTATAATTGGTTCATAGTACATAAGTCCCAAACTTTTTTTACCATATACTAAATCCTTATTAATAGTTTTATCGTTAAAAACATCTTCTATAACAGTATCTCCCTCAACATAGACAGAATCATTTGAAGCTATTATTTTAAAATCTTCAATTATCAACATAGTTAAAGAATTACTCAATATATTCATAAAATTATAAAATTTTTCTTTATATTTATAAAGTTTTAATATTTTTTTAATTATTATTTTATCATTATCTATTGAAATTTCTAATTCATCAAAGTTTCTGATATTAAATGCTTTTCTTATTTCTTTTGGAATAACAATTCTACCTAATTCATCAATTCGTTTTTTTACACCGTTATTCAAAGTTATCACCATTAATATTATGGTAAAGAAGTATTATTTTATACAGTCTTTAATAAGTTCTAATAAATCTAACAAATCCTTTACATAATCATTATTTCTATTAATAATATTTAAAGAAATTACTATCATTTTATTAAAATATTTAATTTTAAATTTTGGATTTATGCTGTAAAGTTTTAAAAATAATTTTTCACCATCAACTTTAGAAGATATATTTTCAGGGAATTGTATTTCCACATCGTTATATAAATAACGAATATTATTTATTCCTAATTGTTCAGCTTCCTTTTGAAACCACTCCTCATACATGTAGTTTTGTATTTCATTATTTATTTTTCCAAATCTATCTTCAATTTCATCTTTTACTCGAATATATGATTCCTTAGAATCAATTTCATTAATAAGTTTATGTATTTCTATTCTTAACGATTCATCTTCAACATAATCCTTAGAAATAGAAGTATTAACATCTAAAAAACTATTTTCATTAGCATTATCTTCAATAACTTCTTCACCCTTAAGTCTTTTTACTTCGTTATTTATCATTTGCATATAAAGCTCAATACCTACAGAATCAACAAAACCTGATTGAGAACTACCCAAAAGTTCTCCAGCTCCTCTTATTGATAAATCCCTCATAGCAATTTTATAGCCACTACCTAATTCTGTAAACTCTTTAATTGATTTTAACCTTTTTATTGCAATATCGTTTAATAATTTATCCTTTTTATACATTAAATAGGCGTAAGCTACCTTATCACTACGACCAACTCTACCTCTAATTTGATAAAGTTGACTTAATCCAAATAGCTCTGCATTCTGAACAATTAATGTATTAACATTTGATATATCTATCCCCGTTTCTATAATTGTTGTACATAACAAAATATTATATTCTCTATTAATAAAATCATTAATAACATTATTTAATAAATCTTTTTCCATTTGACCATGAACAATTGCTATTTTAGCTTCTGGTATCATTTGTTTTATCTTAGTTTGAATTTCTGGAAGTTGTTCGATATTATTATTAAGTATATATACTTGTCCATCCCTAGACAACTCTTTATAAATTGCCTCTTTAATTAAATTATCATTTTCCTCTATAACATAAGTTTGTATAGGATATCTATTTATTGGAGGTGTATCAATAACCGACATATCTTTTAATCCACTCATAGCAAGTTTTAAGGTTCTCGGTATCGGGGTTGCAGACAAAGACAACACATTTACATTTTTTCTAAGCTCCTTTATTCTTTCTTTTTGAGAAACACCAAATCTTTGTTCCTCATCAATGACTAATAATCCAAGGTGTTTAAACTTAACTTTCTCATTTAAAAGCCTATGTGTACCAATAACTATATCTATAGTACCATTCATAATTCCTTCAATGATACGATTAAAATCTTTTGTTGACGTAAACCTATTAAGCAATTCAATATTAACAGCAAAGTGTCTAAATCTTTTTTTACATGATTCGTATTGTTGCTTTGATAAAATTGTTGTCGGACATAAATATGCCACTTGTCGATTATTAATAACGGTTTTAAACATCGCTCTCATAGCAACTTCTGTTTTCCCAAATCCAACATCACCGCAAAGCAATCTATCCATTGGAATAGAAGAATTTAAATCCTTCAAAATTTCCTTAATACATTTGCTTTGATCTACCGTTTCTTCATACTCAAATTCACTTGCAAATATTTCTTCCTCAGGAAAATCGGCATAACTTTCACCTTTAGTCATTTCTCTTTCTGCATAAAGTTTAATTAATTCTTCTGATATATCTTTAATCTTTGATTGTACTTTAGATTTTGTTTTTTGCCATATTAAACTGTTTAAATTATTAAGTTTCGGAGCAGATACATCATTATCAGCATATTTATAAATTGTTTCAATTTTATGTGCAGGAACATATATTTTGTCATTGCCAGCATAATTTATTAATATGTAATCTTTCTTTATACCTTTATTAACTAATGTAGTAATACCTTGATATTGCCCAATACCATGTGTAACGTGAACGACAAAATCACCTTTTTTTAAATCATCAAATCCCTTAATTTTTCTACCTACATTATATCTGTTTATAAATTTTATTGTTTTATCTGTATTTTCAATATCATATTCAGATATCACAATATAATTATCAAAAATAAATCCACTTATTATACTTTTATCTATTATATTTACGTAGCCAAATTCTACTTTATTAAGTTTTATCCTACTATCAAAAAGTTCAATTATTTTTTCTCTCAATATAGGATTCTTAATCATAAATACTACAATTTTATCTTTAATATTAACATTAACATAATTTTTTAATTGTTCGAAATTACTATTAAAACTCTGAACGTTTTTAGATTCATATCTTATTAACTTATTTTCTATTGGCGTATCATCCAATGAATTAATATATATTTTATCTTTTATATTAGTAATATTAAAATCTACAAAAAGCAATTCATCTTGATCTTTAAATAATCCCATATTAGATTTATAATTTGAATAATCAGCAAGTATTTTTTTGTAGTTCAAAAAAAATACCATTGGATTATCTAATCTATCATAAATGTTCGTTGAATTAGATCCTTGACAATCGCTAAAACTATATAGTAAGACTGATTCCACTTCCTTTTTTGAAACTTGCGTATCAGCATCAAAAAAACGTATAGATTCTATATCATCTCCAAAAAATTCTATTCTTATAGGTTCATTATAATTTATTGAAAAAATATCTATTATAAAGCTTCTTACAGCATAATCGCCTGTGGCAGTAACTAAGTTTGTTTTATTAAATGAATTTTCTTCTAAAAATTTAATTACTTCATTTCTTTTTACTTTTTTATTTAAATTAAATTCTTTAATACCTTTATCAACTTTTTTTAAAAATCCGGTCAAATTTGTAATAACTATAGACTTTTTATCGACTATTTGATTTAAAGTATCTATTCTAGTAACCTTTAAATCTGGTGATGAAGATATAGATGAAAGCGTAATAAATTCATCCATAGGAAAAAGAAATACATTGTCTGATTTATAATGTATTATTTTATATATCAGATTAGCATCATAAAGAGAATCAGCAACAACTAAAATATTTTTTTTATTATTAAAAAAATAATTAGAAATATACTCTCCTAATAATGCATCAGTTAATCCAACTACTGTTTGTGTATTTTCATACGAAAAAACGTTTTCTTCAAACATAAGATATCACTTTCCATTGTATTTATTCATTACATAATTTATATCATATTTTATAAAATCATTTATTGCATCATTAAAAATATTAAAATCAATTTTTTTAATTTCTTCTTTCGTAAATTTTGATAACACAAAATCTTTTGTGTCAATATAACTATTATTCGATATTCCAACTTTTAGTCTGCCAAACTCCTGAGAACCTATTTCATTAATTATAGATTTTATGCCATTATGTCCTCCAGAAGAGCTATTAAATTTAAATCTATAAGCACCAATAGATAAATCTAAATCATCTTGTATTACTAACACGTCTTCAAATTGAATGTCAAAATATTTAATAAACTGTTTAACACTTAATCCCGAATTATTCATATAAGTAAGAGGCTTAATAAAAATCACATCATTATTTGAATCTTTATAAAATTCAGCTTCAAATTTCTTTTTAAATGACACATCACCTAAATAATTATCGATAACTTTAAAACCAATATTATGTCTTGTATTATTAAATTCTTGTCCTGGGTTTCCTAACCCAACTATTAATTTCATAATTCCTCCAAATACTTATTAATATAAATAGGTTTCATTACCTTCAAATCATCTTTACACAATAATTTACATTCTACTAAAATCATACAACCTGGAGCTTGATCATTGTCATAAACAAATTGAATGCGTCGCAATCCAAAGTGATGTTTATGTGCCAAATCAATCAATTCTATTAATCTGTCACATCTATGTACAATACAAAGGCTGCCACTATGTTTTAAAATCTTTTCTGATATACAAAAAATATCTTCAAGATTAATTTTTATTTCATGTCGGGCAATAGATTTTTCTGAAATATTATTAATTATCGATGTACTACAAACTTTAAAATATGGTGGATTACAAGTTACAATATCAAAAAAGTTATTATAATGAAGTGGTAAGTCTTTTGCATCCATATTAATTAGTTTTATATTCTTAATTTGATTTGTTTTTACACTTTTTACACCTAAATCGTATATTTTAGGTTGAATTTCAACACCTATAATATTTTTTGAAAATTTTTTTGAAAGTATCAAAGGAATTGGCGCATTTCCTGTACACAAATCAATTATATTTTTACATCTATCATTAATTAAAACAAATTCCGCTAATAATACAGAATCGATTGAATATTTAAAAAAATCTGGATTTTGATAGATTTTTAAACCATACTTCATCAAATCATTTTTCATTATAATCAACTACAATATTTTCTCCGTCTTGTTCCACAATAACTTGATTGGTTAAAATATTTATATCCTTTACTTTACACTTTTTATTATTAACTACTATTTCATCATCTATCTTTGGCAAATTTTTTCTTCCTTCAGAATATACTTTATTTTCATATGACAAACAACACAAAAGTCTTCCACAACAACCATTGATTTTTGATGGATTTAAAGATAAATTTTGGTTTTTTGCCATATTGATTGATATACCATCAATACTTTTTTTAAATGATGTACAACAAAGGGGCAACCCGCATTGTCCTATTCCACCTATTTCTTTTGCTTTATCTCTAACACCCATTTGATGCAATTCAATATGCGTTTTATATTTAGCAGCAAGATATTTTACTAATTCTCTAAAATCTACACGTTCATCGGATACAAAATTTATGGTAAGTTGTTTTTTGTCAAAAGTATAATTTGAGTCTACAATATGCATTGATAATCCTTCTTCATCAACCTTTTTTCTAGTTGCATTTGTAACTTCTTTGCTTAATTTTAAATTATCCAAATATACTTCATAATCTTGTTTAGTAGCTTTTCTAATAACTTCTCTTTCCGCCTTTTGTGCTTGTTCTTCATCTTCGGTTACTGTATAAACTTTCGCTAATTGTAACCCTTTTTCTGTATCAACTAAACAAAAATCACCTATATCAATTTTTATATTTGCATTAAAAAAGTATGTTTTTCCATTATCTCTAAATTTCACACCTACTACTGCCATTATTTTTTACTCGCTTTCTAAATACAAATAATCAAAAACATAATCTGTATTTACATTATTGTTTAACATGCTTATAGCACGGGTTATTTTTTTTATATTTTTAATTTCATCATTTAAATTATTGCTATTATAACAAAAATTTAAATAATTGTTAAATAAATTAATTAAATCTGAACGATCATAACTTTCAAATTCTTTTTTTGATTTAAATAAATATACATTTTTATCGCTATGTAAAATCATGCATACAGTATTATAATCATCTGCAGATATTTCTTCATCTTGGTCGTATATCATTGTTTCAATCTGACATCGACTTTTAATTGTAGGAAGAACTGCATCTAAATTTGTTGTAATAAATAACGCAATAACACCTTCTAAAGGTTCCTCTAAAAATTTAAGTATTAAATTAGCTGAAGAAGCATTTAATTTATGAACTTCTTCAATTAAATAAACTCTATTCTTATTATATATAGAAGTTGTTTGAAAAAAATCTCTAAGTTGTAGTATATCTTCCTTCAATATTTTTCCTTTATCATTTTTTTTAATAATTACAACATCACTATTTTCGGTTATCTTGTTATTACCAAAAATAAATGATATTAAATCATTAACATCTTTTTTACACTTTTCAATATTATTAGTATTAAAAATAATTGCGTGAGAATTTTTATTTTCCAAAAATTCTTTTTTTAATAAAGAAAATTTTTCATTTGAATCCATATTACCACCTACTAAAAAACAATAATAACATTATTCCTGGAAGTTTTAAAAAATAGACAATAGCTAGACTAAAAATATTTATTGGAATATTATAACCAATTTTTACTAAAAACATGTTTATTGCAAATAAATATAAAAATGCAAATAATATATTTTTTATTACTCGAAATATTTTCACTTTATCACCGCTTAATTATATGCAAGAAATTTTTTAAATATCTTTTCTATCTCTTAAAGCCATATCAAGCGTCATCGAATCTAAATAATCTATTTCTACACCAACAGGTATACCATAAGATAATCTTGTTATTTTTATATCATCGAATTCTTCTAATATTTTCTTTAAATATAAAGTTGTTGTTTCACCTTCTATTGATGGTTTTAAAGCAATAATTACTTCCTTAGAACCAGATGTAGATTTTAACCTTTCAATTAAAGAGGATATATTTAAATCATCAGGTGTAATTCCATCAATTGGAGAAATTACACCATTTAATACGTGAAATTTTCCATTATAATTTTCTGTTTTTTGAAATTTAATTACACTATTATAGTCTTCAACCACACAGATTATATGATCATCACGCAATTTATCTTTGCAAATATTACATAATTCATCATCTGTAATATGACCACACACTTTACACTTTACAATACTATTTTTTAGTTTTATAAGTTCACTTGCTAGATTTTCAACTTCTTCATCAGTCATTTCCAACACAGATAATGCTAATCTTTCTGCAGTTTTTTCGCCTATTCCATTAAATTTTTTAAAAGAATCAATGGTTTTTGTCAATATATCAGGATACATTAAAATAATCCACCTAAAGATTTGCTATAAGCACCTAATTTTTTTTCTATTTCTTTTTCTATCTTAGAAAAAGCATCATCTAAGGCTAATTTTATCATATCTTCCAAACATTCAAAATCTTCTTCATCTTTTATTTCTTTATTTTTTATTGTGATTTTTTTGATTTTTTTATCTCCCATTACTTCAATTGTAACCCATTCACTTTCTCCGACAAATACTGTACCATAAATTTCTTTTTGTTTATTCTGTATATCTTTTTGCATTCTTGTAACTTGTGCCATTAAATTATTCATAATAACTCTCCTATCTAATTTCTATTATATCATTTCCGAATATTTCTTCGGCTAAATTTTCAATATTATTATCATTTTCATCAATTTCAATTTTCTTTTCGTCTATATAATTATTATATTTTTCTTTATTAGCGATATACTCTTGTTTCTTTTCTAACCATTCACTTTCAACCAAAGAAATAAAACTCATCTCCTCATCCGTAGCACGCTTATATTCTACTTCAACAAATGAAACCTGATTATTAAATATTAATGAATCAGATTCATTTTTAAAAGAAAAAATAGCATTCATATCAGAAACAACTTGTATCTCTATATTATTTAACATACCTAATATACTATAATTATTATGTAATTCTAAATATTTTATAAACTTATTCCAATTTTCAGTAAAGTTTTTCTTTTTTATTTTAGAAGCGTTATAGAAACTATTGTTGATTCTTGCTAGTTTAACATTGCTTGACATCTTATGAATATTTTCTGAGTATTCGTTTTTTACTTCAGATTCGTCCGTCTTTTTGATAATAGTACTATCTAAAGAACTCAAATTTTGTTCAGTTTTTTCTTCTGGCTTATCCTCTAAATTATTTCCCGGGAAATAATTATAAGAAATCAATTCAATTTTTAGTAATGAATAAGGATTCACTATTGGATTAAAGTAAATTATTAATTTATTAATTTTTTCTATAAGTATTTTTATGTTATTAGTATTTTCATATGTTAAATTATCATTTATTACTTTATCTATTAAATAATTTATAAATTCATTTATAAAAGTTAAAACAGTAATACCCTTTTCTTCTATAGCATCTATTACTTCCGATATTATTTTTTTATTTCCGGCCTGTAAGCCTGTAAACAACGTGTCTAATTCCTTTTTTGAAACAATACCAAATACATTTTCTATATTTGATAATGTTATTTTCCCTCCTATTTTAGATACTTGATCTAAATCACTTAAAGCATCCCTTAAACAGCCATTTGATAATCTTACTATTGCCTGTAATGCTTCATCATCAATCTCAATTTTTTCTGCCTTTATTATGTATTTTAATCTTTCAAGCATTTCAGATGTAGGTATCTTAAAAAAATCAAATCGCTGGCATCGTGACATTACTGTAATTGGAATTTTATTAACTTCAGTAGTCGCAAGTATAAATATAACGTGTTTGGGCGGCTCTTCTAATGTTTTTAACAACGCATTCCATGCACTATTAGATAACATATGAACTTCATCAATTATATATACTTTATATTTAGAATTATAAGGATATATTTTTACATTCTCACGTAGTGTTCTTATTTCCTCAACACCATTATTACTAGCGGCATCTATCTCAATTATATCAGGTGATTCCTTAAAATTTTTGCAACTTTCACACTCTTCACAGGAAATTCCATTAGAATTATTTAGGCAGTTCAGCGTCTTAGCAAATATCTTAGCTGTACTAGTTTTACCCGTGCCTCTAGGCCCTGTAAATATATATGCGTGAGCCAACTTATTGGTTTTTATTGAGTTAATTAGTACATCTTTTACATTATTTTGACCAACTAATTCATTAAAATTTGTAGGCCTGTATTTTCTATAAAGCACTTTATATTCCATTAGAACCCTCCATTTATATTTTATCAAAAGTAAAAATTTTAGTCTATATTACTTCTCGATTTGCTTCACATTTCTTATATTTTTAAATGCATCATTCATTAATTTGATAAAATTTAATTCTGTGAACGTTTGTTTGTATTGTGTTTTCGTGTATTTGTTATTTATATTACCTCTATTCAAAATAAAATAAACATTTTTAATTCTGGATTCTGCAATTATTTCTTTGCACATGTCACAAGGTTCTAAAGAAACATATAATTCACAATCATTTAAATTCCAACGTTTTAACTTTTTATATGCTTTTTGCAAACAAATAATCTCTGCATGTAAAAGAGGATTTTGTTCAATATTTTTTTTATTGTATGCCTTTGCTATTATTTTTTCATCTTTAATTAATAGTGCTGAAATTGGAATTTCATTTTTTTTATACGCTATTTTACTTAGATTATATAGTTGTTTTATATACTCTTGTTCCATATTATACTCCATAAAAAAAGTGCACATTAATATTGTCTATTTGGCTGCTACGTTCCCGTCCTGACCTGTTAATATAAATATTAATTGCACGATTTAATTCTAACATAGAATGTTATTAAATTCAAATTTATTTTATTAGGTTTCACGTGAAACATTGTATGTAATATTTATATTTGGCACGTTTCACGTGAAACATTAATTAATTTTCAATGTTAGATGTTTCACGTGAAACATCATCGTTGTTTTCGACTAGATTTTCTTTGATTACTACACTTATTGTAGATACTTCTTGATTATCTTTTAAATTTATCAATTTAATTCCTTGCGTAATTCTACCTAATTGACTTATTTGTGAAATAGGCATTCTTATTACCATTCCAGAATTAGTTATTATTATTAAATCTTCATTTTCATTTGATAAACTAAATGAGGCAATATCACCATTCTTATCTGTAATATTTAAAGCTTTAACACCTTTGCTACCACGTTTCGTTTTTCTATACTCGCTGATAAGTGTTTTTTTGCCATAACCTTTTTTGGTTACTATTAAAATGTTTTCATCCGATAAACCTAACTCCATTCCAACACAATCGGCATCGCCCAAATTAATGCCACGAACTCCCGCAGCGGTTCTACCCATTATTCTAATTTCATTTTCATCAAATAAAACCATTCTTCCAGCGCTAGATCCCATTAATACTAATTTGTTTCCATCTGTCTTTTTTACACCAATTAATTCATCATTATTTCTAAGAGTAATACATATCTTTCCACTTGTTCTAATATTATCAAAATCAGATATAGGTGTTCTCTTTACATATCCTTTTTTAGTTCCGAATATTAAATATTTAGTATCAGTATCATCCTTAGAAACTTTTAATACAGTGTTGATAACTTCGTCTTTATCAATCTGTAGTAAATTAATAATTGGTAACCCTTTTGCTTGTTTGCTAAATTCTGGTATTTCATATCCTTTAATTCTATATACTTTACCTTTATTTGTAAAAAACAATATATAATCATGTGTAGAAACGTCAATCATATGTCTAACAAAGTCTTCTTCGTTTGTTGACATTCCCTTTACACCTACTCCGCCTCTGTTTTGTATTTTATAAGAATCAAGTGTAAGTCTCTTTACATATCCTTTATTTGTTAGAGTAACTATTACATTTTCATTTGGTATTAAAGATTCATCCTCAATATACTCTATTGCAGTCATATCAATATCTGTTCTTCTTTCATCACCATATTTTTCCTTTATTTCATTTAATTCATCTTTAATAATTCCAAGTATTTTTTCTTCTGATGATAAAATTTCTCTTAAACTATCTATTAATTTTAATAATTCAGCTAATTCTTCTTCAACTTTATTACGTTCTAGTCCTGTCAATCTTCTCAAACGCATCTCTAATATTGCTTCAGATTGTGCATCTGATAGACCAAAACGACTCATCAATCCAGCTTTTGCTTCTTCATCTGATTCAGACTCTCTTATTAACTTTATAACTTCATCGATATGATCTAACGCAATTTTTAATCCTTCTAATATATGAACTCTTTTTTCTGCTTTGTCTAAATCGAATTGAGTTCTTCTAATTATTACTTCTTTTTGATAATCTACATATTTTGAAATTATATCTTTTAATCCTAAAGTTTTTGGAACTCCATTATCTAACATTAAAAATATTATTCCAAATGTGGTTTGAAATGATGTGTGTTTGTACAATTTATTTAAAATAACTTGAGCATTAGCATCTTTACGTAAAGTTATAGTTATTTTGACTCCATCTTTCAAATCAACATGATAATCTGTTATTCCATCTAAAACTTTATTGTGAACTAATTCAGCTACTTTATTTTTTAATTCTAATGTATTTACACCATAAGGTACTTCATTAATAATAATATATTGTTTACCATTTTTTTCTTCAATTTCAGCTCTCGAACGAATGGTAATTGTTCCTCTTCCTGTTTCGTAAGCCTTCTTTATACCACTATTCCCAAGTATTATAGCGCCTGTTGGAAAATCTGGTCCTTTTACATAATGCATTAATCCCTCAGTGTCAATATCAGGATTATCTATATATGCAATACAACCATCAATTACTTCGCCTAAATTATGTGGCGGAATATTTGTAGCCATTCCAACAGCTATTCCCATAGTTCCGTTTACAAGTATATTTGGATATCTTGATGGTAACACTTCTGGTTCTTTAGTACTTTCATCATAATTAGGCACAAAATTAACAGTATTTTTATTTATATCCCTAAGTAACTCCATAGAAATTTTTGATAACTTTGCCTCTGTATAACGATAAGCAGCAGCTCCATATCCTTCTATATTTCCGAAATTTCCGTGTCCATCGACCAACATATATCTATAGTTAAAATCCTGTGCCATACGCACCATAGCTTCATAAATAGAAGAATCCCCATGTGGATGATATTTACCCATAACATCACCTACTATTGTAGCAGATTTTCTATATTGCTTGTCGGGTGTTAAACCATTTTGTAACATATCATAAAGAATTCTTCTATGTACAGGCTTTAAACCATCACGTAAATCAGGTAAAGCACGAGATACTATTACACTCATTGAATAATCTAGAAATGATTGTCTAACCTCTGTAACAATATTATTTTGTTCTAACTTATCCATAAAAACCTCCTAAATATCTAAATTCTCTACATATGTTGCATTTTGCTCAATAAACTCTCTTCTAGGCTCTACCTCTTCCCCCATAAGTTTATTGAAAATATCATCAGCAGCCATAGCATCATCAACCGTAATTTGACGTAAAATTCTTTTATTTATATCCATAGTTGTTTCATTTAATTCTTCAGCATTCATTTCTCCAAGACCTTTCATTCTAGCGATTTCATATTTTGTATTTGAAGATAATGTTGAAATGTATTCATCACGTTCTTTTTCATCCAATACATATTTTATTGTTTTTCCATGTCTTATTGCAAATAAAGGAGGTTGAGCAGCATAAACATGACCTGCTTCTACAATTGGTCTAAAAAATCTATAAAATAACGTTAATAACAACACTCTAATATGAGAGCCATCTACATCAGCATCTGTCATTATTATAATTTTATTATATCTTAATTTATCTAAATTAAATTCTTCTCCAATTCCTGTTCCGAATGCAGTTATAATTGTTCTTATTTCTTCATTTGATAATGCTCGATCAAGTCTAGCCTTTTCAACATTCAATATTTTTCCTCTTAACGGTAAAATAGCTTGTGTCATACTATCTCTACCTTTAATTGCTGAACCACCAGCTGAATCTCCCTCTACAAGAAATATTTCACTTATAGAAGCATCTTTACTTTTACAGTCAGCTAATTTTCCGAAGAAATTTGTAACATCTAAATCGCCTTTTCTTCTTGTTGCTTCTCTTGCTTTTTTTGCAGCAATTCTTGCACGTGAAGCTGTCATACATTTTTCAATTATATTTCTTGCATCTTGAGGATTTTCCATCAAAAATCTTTCAAAACCTTTAGAAAATATATCATTAGCTATTTTTCTTACTTCACTATTACCTAATTTTGTTTTAGTTTGTCCTTCAAATTGTGGATTAGGATGTTTACATGAAATAATCATTGTTAACCCTTCCCTACAATCTTCCCCACTTAATGCTTCATCTTTTTCTTTTAATAGCTTGCTATTTCGAGCATAATTGTTTATAACTCTAGTTAAAGCTAATTTTACTCCATCTTCATGAGTTCCGCCTTCGTATGTATTTATATTATTAGTAAAAGAATAAACATTTGCATTATATGAATCATTATATTGTAATGCAACTTCTAACTCGATATTATCCTCTGTTCCTTCAAAATAAATAATTTCATCATGTATAGGTGTTTTATTTTTGTTTAACATTTCAACGTATTCAATAATACCACCATTATACAAAAATTCATTTTTTCTGCCCTCTTCTCTTTCGTCAAGAAGCATAATTCTTATCCCTTTATTTAAGAAGGCTAATTCTTGCAATCTTTTCGCTAATGTTTCATAATTGTATATCGTAGTTTCAGTAAATATTTCGGGATCTGCTTTAAATTTTACTGTTGTTCCTGTTCTATTTATATCACATTCACCAATTTCTTTTAATTCAGATACCGGATGTCCTCCATTTTCAAATCTTTGATAAAAAATTTTGCCTTCTCTATAAACTGTTACTTCTAGCCATGTTGATAAAGCATTTACTACACTAGCACCTACACCATGTAAACCGCCACTGACTTTATATCCGCCACCGCCGAATTTTCCTCCAGCATGCAATACAGTAAATATGGTTTCTATAGTGGATAACCCTGTTTTTGAATTAATACCTGTTGGCATACCTCTACCATCGTCTTTTACAGTAATAGTGTTTTCTTTTCCTACTATAACTTCGATATCATCACAATATCCTGCCAATGCTTCGTCTATTGCATTATCTACAATTTCCCATACTAAATGATGCAATCCTTTTTCACTTGTTGTTCCTATATACATTCCTGGTCTTTTTCTTACAGCTTCTAAGCCTTCCAAAACTTGAATATCATTATCACTATAATTATTCATAAATTTCCTCCTTTATACCATTTTTTGACAATTTAAATATTTTGCTATTTTTTAAATATGCTTTTTTTATTTTTTTTAAATCTGTTGTTGTTATAAATGTTTGGATTTCTGGTTTTATATATTTTAGAATCTTCTCAATTTTTCCTACATCTAATTCACTAAATAAATCATCTAAAACTAATATTGGATACTCATTATTTCTTTTATTAAAAATTTCCATTTCAGCCAATTTAAAAGCTATTATAGAGTTTTTTTGTTGACCTTCACTTCCATATTCTTTCATCTCAATGTCGTTAATCATAAATATAAAATCATCATGATGAATTCCACATTGTGTTGATCCAAAAATTATATCCTTCTTTATGCCTTTTTTTATCAATTTTACAATTTCATCAAAAGACATCATATCGTATTCAGTTTTATAATCTAAAGATAAATTTCCAATTCCACCCAAAACATTATAGATTGTAGTGATTTCTTTGTTTATATCATCTACAAATTTTTTTCTAATATCACGTATTTTTATACCATAATTAATAAGTTGTTTGTCAATGATATCTAAATAATCTAAATTAACATTAAATTCGTTAATACTTTTTAAATATACATTTCTTTGTTTCAGTAACTTATTATAGTAATTTAAATATGTTATATAATTATTATCAAATTGTGATATTTCTAAATTTATCAATTTTCTCTTAGTATTTGGAGTATCTTTTATCCATTTTAAATCATTTAAGCTAAATAAAACTACATTTATATTTGAAATATAATCACTATATTTATTTATTTTTTTATTATTAATTTTGACAGTTTTTATACCATCTTGATATATTAACTTGTAATTGTTAACAAATGATGACTTAACATTTGCCTCAACTTTAAATAAATTATTATTTTTATTTATTAAAACTTCATCATTATTAGTTCTAAAAGACTTTGTTAAGGCTAAAACAAATATTGCTTCTACAATATTCGTCTTACCTATTCCATTATTACCAATAATAATATTTTTTTGGGTTGAGAAATTCAACTCTAATTTTTCAAAATTTCTAAAATTAATTAATTTCAAAGTTGTTATTTCCATTTATTACCCCCTTAAATGAGCTAAAATAAATAAATAGGTATAAATAATACTCCTATACCTATCTACATTATAACACAAAAATAATACAATTTAAAAGCTTTTTAACCAAATTATTTGGTTTTTCTTTTCTTTATAACTGATTCTAATCTATGAGATTTTAAAATTTGATTATTTAAGATACAAAATGACATATCTAATTCAACTTTTTCATTATTATCGAACATTATAACACAACATTTTTTTTCATAATCATAATAATATGATTCGATATTGTTTAATGAAATCCATGAACATTTTTTTAATCTTGGGGAACTTGTTGGAAAAAAAATTAAACTTTCTTTTTCTTCTACTATTATAGGCGCTTTATAACTTATTCCTGTTAATGTTGTTGTGCCTTTTTGTCTACCGTTTATAGAGCTTCCATAATATTTACAGCTTTCATCCATAATATTATTAGGTGTATCTTCAATGATAAAATTACAGTCTTTTTCGTATATCTTTGATTTAGTCTCACCTATTGGAACAATTGCTAATGTATTTTTTGTTACCTCATATTCTCTCATTAATTCACCTCCCTGACAAAAATCCTTATACCACCATAAATTAAAAAAATATGTTGAAAAATGTCTAATTATCAACAAAAAAAGAACTTTTAAAGTTCTAATATGTTTTTATTGGTAAAATTAACTGTATTAAACTTTCATCTTTTATTGATTTTAATATTATCGGAGATGAATCATTATTTAATAAAATTAATAATTCTTCTTCATTAAATGTCTTTAAAGCATCCATCATATACTTTGAACTAAATGATATAGCAATTTCTTTTTCTGTATTTTTTTCAATATTGATTCTATCTTCTACTTTTCCAATCTCAGATGAAAAACTTGAAATATTTAAATCATTTCCTTTAGTCTCCATACGAACAATATTTTTATCTTTACTTTGTGTTAATAAGGCTGCTCTATCTATACTAGCATAATAATCATTTAAATTAGCATTTATTATTATCTCAAATTCATTTGGTATTAAATTAGCAGTATTAGGATATTTACCATTTAACAAACTTGATTGAAATACAATGTTATTTTGTTTAAATAATATTTTATTGCTAAAAATATGTATTTCAACATCTAAAGTTTCATCTAAAATTTTATCTAATTCATTTATATTTTTACCTGGAATAGTTACATTAATTTCCTCTTCATAATTTTTATCTAACATAATAGTTTTTCTAGCAAGACGATAAGAATCAGTAGTAACAGCTTCCATAACATTGTTATATATTTTTAAATTAAGTCCTGTTAATAATGGTCTTGATTCCTGTTGTGAAACGGCAAATATAGTTTGCCTAATCATTGTTTTTAATATTTCTCCATTTATAATTATAGGATTTTTGGATTCTTCTAAAATTATATGTGGATAATCCTCTGAATCTAAACAATTCAAATTATACTGACTATCATTTGTATAAATTCTTATTTTTAAACCATCTATAACCTCTATATTTATTTCTTCACTAGGCATTTTTCTTATAATATCAATTATATATTTACTTTGTATAATTATAGTACCTTGTTGCTCAACTTCTATAATGTTTTCATTTGGTATAAAACTCTTTATTGTTAAGTCACTATCACTTGCTGTTAAATAAAGCCCCTCATCATCTAATTCAAATTTTATACCATTTAATATTGGAATAATATTTTTAGGTGATATAGCTCTTACTACATTTACTAAAGATTCCAATAAAATATTTTTATCAATTTTAAATTTCATTAATATTCCTTCTTTCTTATTTTATTCTTATTTTTATTATATATGTTTATTGTGTTTAAAAGTAATTTATACCTAGAAAATAACTGAAAATATATTGTTTAAAATTAATTATTTTTCAACATTAATTTATTTTATTTTTAATCTCTGCTATTTCATTTCTAAGTTCCTCATTTTTCTTTATATCTTTACTAACCTTTTCTATGGCGTGTAATATAGTCGAATGATCTCGATTACCAAATTCTAATCCAATTCTAACAGTAGTTTCTTCAGTAGTCATTCTACATATATAAATAGCAATTTGTCTTGCATTGTTGATTTCAGCAGTTCTTTTTTTACTTTTTAAACTTTCAACAGTTAAATTAAAATAGTCTGCTACTGCTTTTTGTATTTTTCCTATATTGTTATTAGAATATAAAGATTTGCCGAGATAATCTTTTAATGCTTCAGTTGCAAATTCTAAATTAATTTCAGATGGATTATAGATAGCTGCATATGCATAAAGTCTAGTAATTGCTCCTTCTAAATGTCTAACATCGCTTTCACAATTATTCGCAATATACTCTATTACTTCATTTTTTACTAATTTTGCTACGTCATGGCCAGACATCTTATCTTTCAAAATTTTACAACGTAAATCAAAGTCTGGAGGAAAGATATTGGCTGTAAGTCCCCATCTAAATCTTGTTCGTAATCTATCTTCTAATAACTTTAAATCATCAGGGGATCGATCAGAACTAATAATGATTTGTTTATTAGAATCGTATAATGTATTAAATGTGTGAAAAAATTCTTGTTGAGTTTTTTCAGCTCCACCTAAAAATTGTATATCGTCTATAATTAACACATCAATATTTCTATACTTATCTTTAAAATGTTCAATTACATCATAATTATCAGTATCTTTTTTATTTATACCAATAAAGTCAGTTATAAATTTATCACTTGTAACATATAAAACGTTTTTATGAGAATTTTCAGTAATATAATTACCAATTGCATGCATTAGATGTGTTTTTCCTAATCCACTTTTACCATGAATAAATAGTGGATTATAAACTTTTCCAGGCTGTTCTGCAACAGCTACAGCAGCCGTTTGTGCAAATCTATTGCTATCACCTATTACAAAGTTTTCAAAAGTATATTTAGGGTTAAGGTTAGAATTGAAAGATGTTTTATTAGTATCTGTCTTAGCTTCATTTTCTGTTTTTATTTTTATATCATCTTCAACAACAAATGTTATATCGTAATTTTTTCCGGTCAAATCTTTTAAAATAGACTCTATTAAATCATAATAATTATCGTTTAAGAAATTCTTATGAAATGTCATTGGAACTTCAATATCAATACTATCGTTCGTTATTTTAGAAAGTTTAGTATCTTTAAACCAAGTATCAAAAGATACACTAGATAATTTTAATTTTATAATAGATAAAAATTCATCCCAAGAAAAATTACTATCCATAAAACCACCCCACTTTCAAGATAAATTTTCTATACACTTATTTTAAAACACTTTTGTTGAAAAGAAAAGCAAGAATTAAAAAATATTTCTATTTCAACATAATATACACATAGTTTTAAACAACGAAATTGCAATAAAAATAGAGTAAAACAAAGTTATTAACAATTTCCACATTTTATGTTTTAACATGATAAAAACTTTTAAACATATGCACGTTGAAAACTTTATTAAGCATTTTTTAAAAATTAATTGACTAAAGTTTAAAAATATAATACAATATAATGGCTTAAAAGAGGTGGAGGTGCATTATGAAAAGAACATATCAACCAAATAATCGTAAGAAAAGTAAAAAGCATGGTTTTTTTGCGCGTAAAGAAACGAATATTTTAAATTCAAGAAGAAAAAAGGGACGTAAAATTTTAAGTAAGTAACCACAAGTGTGTGGTTTTTTATCTATAAGGAGAATTTATGAAAAGAGGAGAAACAATTAAATCTAAACAAGAATTTTCCGAAATAATAAATTTATCTAAATATATAAAAAACTCAGATTATATTATATATTATAGGAAAAGAGTAGAGAATAAAAGCAGGTTTGGAATAGCAATTAGCAATAAAATAGGTAATGCAGTAATGAGAAATAAATTAAAAAGACAGACACGGGAAATTATAAGAAAGCTTAAATACTTGTTTAAAAATGACTATGATTATATTATAATGATAAGGAAGGGAAGTTTAGAAAGTAATTTCCATGATCGTTTTAATAATTTAGAACGATTATTAAATAAGGAGAAAATATGAAAAAGAAAAAATTCTTAGTGATTTTACTTATACTGTTATCATTAACTACAGGATGTACTAAATATTTAACAGATGATGATAAGAAGAGAATTACTAATGATGAAACAGGACAAAGTTTAACATCAAATATATTATGTAAACCAAAAGATAAAGATTTAATAAAAATTTATGAAAAGTATGAAGATAATATGGATATTAAACTTGATGATTTAAAAGATTGTAGCAAGATGAAAATATACGATAAAAAAACTTATAGTGGGTTATGGGTACAACTTTTCGTAATACCGATAGCATGGTTAATTGTTAAATTAGGATTATTAGTAAAAAATTATGGTGTATCTGTAATGTTAATAGGTTTAGCTTTGAGATTGATTATGATGCCTTTCTCAGCAAAGACAATAAAACAATCACAAAATTTGAAAAAAGCTCAACCAGAGTTAGATCGAATAGAAAAGAAATATAAAGATAAAACTGATACAGAATCTATGATGGCAAAAAGTCAAGAAACTATGATTGTTTATAAAAAATATAATATAAATCCTTTAGGTGGATGTTTAATTTCATTTATTCAATTGCCATTATTCTTTGCATTCTTGGAAGCAATTAATAGAGTTCCGGCAATATTTGAAGAAAATTTGTTTAGTTTACAATTAGGTACGACACCATTAATAGGAATAAAGTCTGGTAACTATTTATATTTAGTATTGATAGCATTAATTATTATAACAACTTATTTTTCATTTAAATTTAGTATGGCATCTACAGGTAATTCAGAGCAACAAAGTCAAATGCAATTTATGACAACATTTATGTTAATCTTTATATCAATAGCATCATTTAGTTTACCAACCGCTATTGCATTATATTGGGTAGTAACTAATGGATTTAGTGTAATTCAAACACTAATATTGAAAAGAGGTAGTAAAAATGAAAGTAAACGAATTCGAAGGTAAAAATTTAGATGAAACAATTGAATCAGCTTTAAACGAATTAAATATAACTAAAGATGAAGCAATAATAAAAGATGAGGAAATAAAAGGAAGCATTTTAAAAAAGACTACATATAAAGTTATAGTTTATAAATATACTGATATAATAGAATATATAACTAATTATTTAAAACAAATAATTAGTTTAATGGGATTAGAAGTTCAATTTGAAACAAAGATAAGGGAAAGTCAATTGTATGTAAAAATGTATACTAACAATAATGCATTAGTAATAGGCAAGGAAGGAAAAAATCTTCAAGCACTAACTCTTATCGTAAAACAAATGTTAAGTTCAAAATATGATATTAATCCGAAAATAATATTAGATGTTGACACATTTAGAGATAAAAAAGAAAAAAGAATTGAAAGAATGGCTAAAAGTATTGCAAAAGAAGTTTTACATACAAAGATAGATGTAAAGCTTAGCAACATGAATTCATATGAAAGAAGAATAGTACATAATACATTAAGTGATTGGGATAAAATTACTACAATAAGTGAGGGTGAAGAGCCTAATAGACATGTTATTGTAAAGTATAAAAAAGACGATAATAGTGCTGAATAAGCACTTTTTTGTTGACATATTTTGTAAAAGAGTACGATAATATAAATTATAAAAAAATTAAATTAAAATGAATTGAGTGTAAATTATTTCCCGGGAAATAATTTTATGATATAATCCATTGTTGAAAGGAAGAGGCAATATGAATGATACTATATGTACAATCTCTACATCATTAGGTGTTGGAGCTATATCTATTATAAGAATTAGTGGTGATGATGCCATTAAAATTGCAAATGAGATTTTTGATGGAAAAGATTTGAATCTTTGCGAATCTCATACCATTCACTATGGATTTATTAAAGAAAAAGAAAATATAATAGATGAAGTATTAGTATCTATAATGAAAGCTCCTAAAACTTATACAAAAGAAGATATAGTGGAAATAAATTGCCATGGCGGTATAACGACAACTAATAAAATATTGGAAATATTATTGTCAAATGGATGTAGACTAGCAGAACCTGGAGAGTTTACAAAAAGAGCTTTTTTAAATGGTAGAATAGATTTAATAGAAGCAGAATCAATTGGTGATTTAATTAATTCAGAAACGGATAAAAGTAGAAAAATGAGTATTAATGGCTTGACAGGAAGTTTAACTGAAATGATTGAAAATTTTAGAAAAAAGTTGTTAGAAATAAGTGCAAATATTGAAGTTAATATTGATTATCCAGAATATGATGATGCTATTGAAATTACCAACGATATACTTTTACCTAAAATTTTAGATTTAAACTGTGAAATGGATAAAATTTTAAAAGAATCAAAAAATGGTAAAATAATAAAAAATGGGTTGAACGTAGCACTTGTAGGAAAGCCGAACGTAGGAAAAAGTAGTATTTTAAATGCATTAATTAACGAAGAAAAAGCAATAGTAACAAATATAGCAGGAACTACTAGAGATGTAGTTGAAGGTAAAATGATACTATCAGGAATTGTATTGAATATAAGTGATACAGCTGGAATAAGAGAAACTTCTAATTTAGTTGAACAAATAGGTGTAAATAAAAGTAAAGAGTTAATTAATACTAGTGATCTTATTATATTTGTTCTAAACAATAACGATGTAATTACTAATGAGGAATTAGAAATTTTAGATACTTTAAAAAATAAAAATGTAATTATATATGTAAATAAAGATGATTTAGAAAATAAATTAAATTTAGATTCTTCCTATGAAAATGTAGTTTATGGAAACACAAAAACAAATAATGGTCTAGATAAATTAAAAAATAAAATAATAGAATTATTCAATTTAGAAAAATTAGAAACTAATAATTATAATTGTTTGTCAAACGCACGTCAAATTGCATTGGCTGAACGTGCTAAAAAAAATTTAGAGAACTGTATTTCATCTATAAAACAAGGTATCGAAATTGATATGCTCGCCATTGACATAAAAGAATGTTATGATCTTTTAGGAGAATTAATAGGTAAAACTTACAAGGACGAGTTATTAGATGAAATTTTTAAAAACTTTTGTTTAGGAAAGTAAGGGGATATTTATGGATTATGAAATAATTGTTGTAGGTGGTGGACATGCAGGGTGTGAAGCAGCACATGCCGCCGCTACTATTGGACACAAAACTTTGCTTATAACATCAAATATAAATAATATTGGGGATATGCCATGCAATCCATCTATAGGTGGAACTGCTAAAGGAATAATTGTTAGGGATATAGATGCATTAGGTGGACTAATGGGGATAGTCGCTGATAAAAGTCATATTCAAATAAAAATGTTAAATAATGGTAAAGGACCCGCAGTAAGATCTTTAAGAGCACAAGCAGATAAAATTACATACCCACATAATATGTTAAATGCATTAGAAAATACAAACAATTTAACTATTTTAGAAGGTATGGTAGAAGATTTATTAGTAGAAGATAATAAAATAAGAGGTGTAATTCTAGATAATAACAAAAAAATAAATTGTAAAGCATTAATATTAACTACCGGTACTTACTTACGTAGTAAAATATTAGTAGGGGAAACTTCAAAACAAGAAGGTCCTCATGGAGAAAGATCTTCTAAATTTTTAAGCAACAAACTAAAAGATTTAGGTTTTGAAATAGTTAGATTAAAAACAGGAACTCCTCCAAGAATTGAAAAAAATTCTGTTGATTTTTCTAAGTTAAAAGAGGAAACAGGTGACGATAGATACTTATCATTCAACTGTGAGAATGAATATTTTTATGATAAAAATAAACAAGAAAAGTGTTATCTAGTATATACAAATGAACTAACGCACAACATTATAAAAGATAACTTAAAAAAAAGCGCCATGTATGGTGGATATGCTGAGGGGATTGGACCTAGATATTGTCCATCTATAGAAGATAAAATTGTTAGATTCAGTGATAAAGAGAGACATCAACTTTTTTTAGAACCAGAAAGTCTTTATTATGATGAATTATATTTACAAGGTTTTTCTACAAGTATGCCAATCGATGTTCAAGAACAAATGGTACATAGTCTAAAAGGGTTAGAAAATGCAAAAATTGTTAAATATGCTTATGCTATTGAATATGATGCAATCAATCCTTTACAATTGTTTCCTTCATTAGAAACAAAAGTAATAGAAAATCTTTTTACCGCTGGGCAAATTAATGGGACAAGTGGTTATGAAGAAGCCGCTGGTCAAGGACTAATAGCTGGTATAAATGCCTCAGTAAAGTTAGAAGGTAAAGAACCTTTGATTTTAAAAAGAAACGAATCATATATTGGAGTATTAATTGATGATTTAGTAACTAAAGGTACAAAAGAACCTTATAGAATGTTAACTTCACGTGCAGAATTTAGATTACTTCTAAGACATGATAATGCTGATTTAAGATTAAGAAAATATGGGTATGAAGTAGGTTTAATATCAAAAGAGAAATACCAAAAGTTATTGAATAAAGAAAAAAATATAAAAAACTTATTAGAAGCGTTAAAGAATACAAAACTAAATAAGACAAACGTAACAAAAGAAATCTTAAATCAACTAAATATTAATTCTTTATTTAGTTCTATAGATTTATATTCATTATTAAAACGTCCTCAAATAACAATGGATTTATTAATAAAAGAAAAGATATTATCAAAAGATTATGATGATGAAATTTATAACCAAGTAGAAATTTTAATAAAATACGAAGGATATATAAAAAAGGAAGAAAAAGAAGTAGAAAAATTATTGAAATTGGAAGCTAAACAAATACCAGATAATATAGATTATGATAAAGTGTATAACTTAGCTAGTGAAGCAAAACAAAAACTTAAAGAAATTAGACCAAAAACAATAGCTCAAGCTGCCAGAATCAGTGGTGTAAATCCAACTGATATAACAATACTTTCAATATATTTAAAAAAGGAATATGCGAAATAATGAATGAAAATGAGTTTTATAATAGTTTAGAAAATATAAATATTGTTCTAAATGAAAATCAAAAAGAACAATTTAAAAAATATGCAGATTATCTTATAGAAAGTAATAATTTTACAAACCTAACAGCAATAAAGGATATAAATGGAATATATCTTAAGCATTTTTATGATTCTGCTCTTTTATCATGTACTACAAATTTTAGTGAAATTAAAGAAGTTTTGGATATAGGATGTGGAGCTGGATTTCCCGGAATAGTACTAAAAATATTGTTTCCACATATTAACTTAACTTTATTAGATTCGAATAATAAAAAAACGTCTTTTTGTACTAATGTCGTTAATTTATTAAATTTAAATAATGTTAATGTTATAAATAGCAGGGCAGAGGATTATATAAAAAATAAGCGAGAGGCTTACGATTTAGTAACTGCTAGGGCAGTTAAAGACTTACATATACTTAGTGAGCTTGCAATCCCATACGTAAAAGTAAATGGATATTTTATATCAATGAAATCATCGTATGAAGAAGAATTAAATGCATCAATACAAGCAATTAATAAACTTGGTGGTAAATATTTAGAAACAAAAAACATAAATTTACCAAATGACGCTGGAATTAGAAATTTTGTAATTATAAAAAAAGTAAAAGCAACTAATATACTATTTCCTAGACCATATAATCAGATATTAAAAAAGCCATTATAAATTATATATTGAAAAAATCTAAAAAATAAAGTATGATAAATAAGAAGAATAGGAGTAGGGGATTATGAATATAGAACAAAATATTCAATATATAAATATCAATGATATATTGCCAAATAGATTTCAACCAAGATTAACGTTTGATGAAGAAGCAATAAAAGAATTAGCAGCATCTATAAAAGAACATGGAATTATACAACCAATAATGGTTAGAAGATTAAATGATAATAAATTTGAAATAATTGCTGGTGAGAGAAGATATAAGGCATCTCAAATAGCGGGTTTAGAAAAGGTTCCTGTAATAATAACTTCTGTGGATGATGATAAATCTGCCGAAGTAGCTTTAGTCGAAAATTTACAAAGAAAAAATTTATCTGCTATGGAGGAAGCAAAATCTTACGAAAAATTGCTTAGTAGAGGAAACTTAACCCAAGAGCAATTAGCGAAAAAAATGGGGATTAGTCAATCCGCAGTCGCAAACAAAATAAGACTTTTAAGCTTAGGTGAGGCAGCTCAAGAAGCTTTGATAAATGAAAAAATATCTGAACGACATGCGAGAAGTTTGTTACAAGTAAAAGATTTAGGCCAACAAGAAATGTTGCTAAAAAAGACGATAGATAATAGATTAACAGTAAGACAATTAGATGATGAAATAAAAAAATTAAATGAAACAACTAATTTAGAAAAATCCAATGATACTGAATCAATAGAAACTTTTAGCTTTGAAAACTCCGATAATGGAGAAACCGATATATCTGATGAACATATTGCAGAGTTGATTTTAGATACAAAAAAAGTACTTGAGGATAAGTATGAAATATTTGATATTCCAACAGGTGAGGAATCTAAAGAGGAAATATCACCTTCTGATGAACCAAAGTTTAAAACTTTAGATGATGTTAAAGAATATATTAAAGAAGTGTTTAAAGAAATTAAAGATGCAGGATTTAAAATAGAAACAGAGGATTATGACTTTGAAGATTTGTATCAGATAATTATTAAATTAGAAAAATAGCCCAAAAGGCTATTTTTAATTTGGTTCAGTACCTTTTAAAAAGTAATAAATTGTACCATTTCCCTCATCCTTAAATGAACCATCTATTGGATCTAAATATAAAGCGTTTACATTTTGCGGTTTATCATACCATGTTTCTTCTTTATCTTGAAGTAAAGCTTCAACAGTTTCTGCCCATATATTTTTTGTTATTTTTGAATAATTGGCATCTATTTCTTTGTTGTTATCATCTCCGGTCCATATCATCATCATAATGTCAGGATTGTATCCAACAACCCAATAGTCATTGCTCGTAGTACCACTTTTTATAGCATATTTTTTTGTTAATTTATTTGCAATAGATAAAATAGTAGGGGAACTATAACTTATAAATTTAGCATTATATGTATTTGTCATCATTTCATTTAGAATATATAGATAATTTGTATTTAATACTAAATCTCGTTTTTGCTTATGTTCATAAATAATATTACCCTTTAAATCTTCTACTTTTTCAATAAGATAAATATCCTCTTTATAACCACCACTTGCTAAAGTGGTATAAGCACTTGCATAATCTAACATGTTTAATTCTTTACTGCCTAAAGCCAAAGATGGGATTGACTCTAATGGCTCTTGCAAGCCAACTCTATTCATAGTTTCAACAAGCTTTTCTTCTCCTAAAAAAAGATGTGTTTTAACAGCATAAATATTATCAGAATAAGCTAATGCAGCAGCCATTGTAATTTCCTTATTGGCATATTTGCTTGCATAGTTAGTTGGCGAATATGTTTGATCGTTTGAAAATACAAATGTAGTTTCCTCACTTAAAAATTTAGAAGCGCTAGTCATATTATTTTCTAAAGCTGTATAATAAAGAAATGGTTTTATTGTAGAACCGACTTGTCTTTTTGCTTTAGTCGCTCTATTATATTGACTGCTCTTATAATCTTTTCCGCCTACTAAAGCCATAATTTTACCAGATTTCGGATCTATTATTAAACTAGAAACTTGTACATCATCGTCATTCATATTAGATAAAATTGATTCTTCAAGTTTAGTTTGAGCTTCTATATTCAAATTTGTATATATTTTTAAACCACCAGATTCTACTAAACTATTTGGTATTTCTTTTAAAGATTCAAGTTCATCCATTACTGCATCTTGATAATACATTAAAGTTTGTAAATTATTAGAATTGTTTTTGCCATAAATTTCTATAGTATCTTTAAATAAATTATTAAAAGTTTCTGCATCTATTTTTTTATTATTTAACATGCATTCTGCAACGATTTTACCTCTTTTTATAGCTTTATCATAATTAGATATAGGATTATAACTATTTGGTGCTTTTGGAATTCCTGCTAAAATTATCGCTTCTTCTAAAGTTAAATCTATAGGTTTTTTATTAAAATAATATTGACTAGCTTCACTAATACCATAACATCCTTGTCCAAAATTTATTGTATTAATATAGCCTTCCAATATTTCATCCTTAGAATAATGTGTTTCTAACTTTAATGTTAAAAAAGCCTCTTGTATTTTTCTCGACCAAGTTTTATCAAAATTAAGATACATATTTTTTACATATTGTTGACTAATTGTACTACCTCCTTGTGAAATATATCCATTTTTAAAATTTATATATATTGATTTTGCAATTCTGGGGTAATCAAAACCCAAATGTTTATAAAAATTTTTATCTTCTGTACTAATTATTGCATCGATAAAATAATTACTGACATCATCTAAAGCTACCCATTCACTATTTCTAGAACCTTGATATACTAAATTCTCACTATCATCATAAATATATAACGAATTGCTGGTTTTTATATCTATTCCAGGTGATAAATAAGCATAAGCATATAAACAGCTCATGCATACAATAAAAATGACTATAAAGAATATAAATAGTTTAAAACAGAATTTAATTTTTTTCACAAATACCACCTACGATTTATTATGTAAAAAAAAATATTATTTATAAGTATAAAAATATTAAAATATGTGGTACAATCTATTCCAATAGGTGTATTTATGAAGCAATTAAAATTGATTTTAAAAAAGAACGATAAAGAAATAATAAATAGGGTAACTCAATACCAAACTAAACTAGACGAAATAATGTTTTTTATTAATGATGAAAAATATGTATACAAAAATAATATTTTTTCAAAAGAAACAGAAGAGGAACTAATAACTTTTGATTTTCAAGAAAAAAACTGTAAAATTTTTTTAAAAAATTATAATTATGAATTAAATTTAAATTTATTTGTAAAATATATTAATATGACTGAAAAAAATATTGAAATTAATTATCATATTGAAAGTGAAGATGAAATTGAAAATATAGTAAAAATAGAATACTTATAAAAATTATTGACAATAGAGTGTATTATGATAAAATTATATTTGTTTTAAATATATATTTATATTTAAATATGGAGGAATTTGTATGAAACTTATAGATTTGCCAAAAGAAGATTTAGAAACAATGTCTTATGATGATGTTGCTTATTTGATATTAGAAAAAAAACAAAGTAAAATGAAAATTCAAGAACTATTTAAAGAAGTAATAAATGTTATGGGATTAGATAGTGATATTTTTGAAGAACATTTAGCTGATTTTTTTGGATTACTATCTACAGATAAACGTTTTATAATGGTTGATAAAGGTTATTGGGATTTAAAAATAAATCATTCAACTAAAATAGTTATAGACGATGATGAAGATGAAGATGTAATTGAAGAAACTGAAGAAGAAGCAGAAGAAGAAAATAAAGAAGAAATTAATTATGATGAAGATATAATCGATGATGATGAAACAGAAGATGATTTAAAAGATTTAGTTATATTAGATGATTCAGAAGAAAGCGATTTAGCTTAACGTTTGGTGAATTATGATTGAAAGATTAGAAATAATACGCAAAAGATATGATGAATTATCTCAAGAATTACTAAATCAAGATATAATAAATGATTTTTCAAAAATGAAAAAAATTTCTAAAGAACATAGTGATTTAGAAGTAATAGTAAAAAAATATGATGAACTTTTAGCTAGTGAAAAAGAAATAGATGGTTTAAAGAGTATGCTAAACGATCCTGATATGGCATCTTATGCACAAGAAGAACTAGAATTAAATATAAATAAAAAAGAACAACTAGAAAAAGAATTAGAAATACTATTGTTACCAAAAGATGAAAACGATGGTAAAGATATCATAATGGAGATTCGTGGCGCTGCTGGAGGCGATGAGGCAAATATCTTTGCTGGAGATTTATTTAGAATGTATTCTAAATACGCTGAAAAGAATAATTGGAAAATAGATGTTAATGATTATGTTGAAGGTACTAGTGGCGGTTATGCTCAAATAGAATTTTCAATAAAAGGAGAAAATGTATATTCAAAATTAAAATTTGAAAGCGGTTCTCACAGAGTACAAAGGGTTCCTGCAACAGAAACACAGGGGCGAATACATACTTCTACTGCAACAGTTTTAGTTATGCCAGAAGCTGATGAAGTTGACTTTGAATTAAATATGGAAGAAGTTAGAGTTGATATAACAAGAAGTAGTGGATGCGGAGGACAAGGTGTAAATACGACAGATTCTGCTGTAAGACTTACTCATATACCAACAGGTATAATAGTGTATTCACAAACTGAAAGAAGTCAAATAAAAAATAAAGAAAAAGCAATAAAAATATTAAAGACTAGATTATATGATAGAAGACTAAAAGAACAAGCAGAAAAAGAAGGAGCAGAAAGAAGAAATAAAATAGGAACAGGTGACCGTTCTGAAAAAATTAGAACCTATAATTATCCACAAAATAGAGTTACAGATCATAGAATCAATTTCAGTGTAATGAATTTAGATAAAGTTATGGAAGGTAATTTAGAAGATATAATTGAAGCTTTAATAACAGAAGATCAAAGATTAAAAATGGAAGAAAGCTAATGAAAGAGAAGTATAATATTACCGATAATGATTTAAATTTACTAAAATCAAAATATAAAAATTTAAAGAAAGTATTAAAAAAATTAGATAGTAATTATCCTGTTCAATATTTAATAGGAAATGTAAATTTTTATGGTTATACTATATTAGTGAATAAAAATGTATTAATACCTAGATTTGAAACTGAAACTTTAGTAGAAAAAACTATTAAATATATAAAAAAGATGAATATGGAAGCATCTTCTTTATTAGAACTAGGTACAGGTTCTGGTTGTATTGCAATTGCTTTAAAAAAAGAAATTCCTTCTCTTAATATAACTGCTATTGATATAAATGGAAAAGCAATAAAACTTGCAAAAAAAAATTCCAAAAAAAATAAGGCAAATATATATTATATAAAAAAGGATTTATTTAAATATAAACCAATTAATAAATACGATATATTGATTTCTAATCCTCCATATATAACAGAATCTGATGAAGTAGATAAATCTATTAAGTATGAACCTAAAAAAGCTATTTTTGCAGATAATAGTGGAATAAATTATTATCAATATATTTTATCAACATGTAAAGAATATTTGAATGAAAGAAATATTATTGCCTTTGAAATTGGTTGTAAACAAGGTACAAGACTAAAAAAATTAGCTAAAGAAAAATTTCCAAAAGCAAAAATTTGTATTGAAAAGGACTTATCTAATAGAGATAGATATCTTTTTATTATTAATGAATAAATTAAGAAAACACAACCCATATATTTATAGAAAGGTTGTGTTTTTTATAAAAAAAATATTAATAATAATAAGTATTTTGATTAGTATACTATGTATAAATCAAAATTATGAAAAAGAATTAATACCTGATTCTGCAATTAGAATACGAATAATTGCTAATAGCAATTCTATAGATGATCAATTAGAAAAACTGAATGTAAAAAGTAAAGTTGAGGAAGAATTATATAATGATTTAAAAAATATAAATTCTATTTCTGAAGCAAGGTTAGAAATAAAGAAAAATATAAATAAACTAGATGATATATTGAAAAAAACATCTAGTACTAATTACAACATAAATTATGGAGAAAACTTTTTTCCAGAAAAAGAACGATATGGAATCAAATATAAAGAAGGTAATTATGAATCATTGGTTATTACGCTTGGAGAAGGTAAGGGTAACAATTGGTGGTGCGTTTTATTTCCACCACTTTGCACAATAGAAGCCGAAGATAAAAATATTGATAATGTTGAATATAAATCAAAAGTTTTAGAAATATTAAATGATTATAAGTAATATTATTATTTAGGTGATAATGTGCAAGGTTTAGTTATTCTTTTTTGTATAGGAATTGGATTAAGTATAGATGCATTTTCAATGTCAACTTGTATTGGACTACTAAATTTATCTTTTAAAAAAATGTTTAGTATTAGCTTTATTGTTGGCATATTTCATTTCATAATGCCAATTTTAGGGTTAATAACTTCAATGTTATTAACAAAAATAATAAACTTGAATACTGACTTAATATTAGGAATTATATTAATTTTAATTTCTCTACAAATGTTAATTGAATATTTAAAACCATCAGTAAAAAATGTTAAATTAAGTAAAATTGGAATATTTTTGTTTGCATTTGGAGTTTCCTTAGATAGCTTTTCAGTAGGATTAGGACTTGATTCAATAACTTCCAATATATTTTTAGCATCTACTGTTTTTACAATATGTAGTTTTTCCTTTACATTTTTAGGATTATCTATTGGAAAATATTTAAATAATATTTTTAAAAGATATGCATATCTAATAGGGACAATACTTCTTTTTTGTATAGGAATATTATTTTTTTGTAAAAGCTTATAATTTTGTTGATAATATTTAAATTATAAATTATAATCAAATTAGAAATATAACACAAATTCTAAAAAATCAAATAAAATATTGTAAGCAAATGTATATATAGATATATTACTTTTCGTTTATAAGGAAAGGAGTATCTAATAAATTAAAGTTTATTAGAAGTGCGTATGAAAAAAATATTAATAAATGGGGGGAAAAAGTTATCAGGTACTATTAAAATAGGTGGAGCAAAAAATAGTATTGTTGCAATATTACCTGCTACAGTACTAACGAACAAAAAATGTAAAATATATAACGTTCCTAATATTAGTGATGTAAAAAAATTAAATGAAATGCTTACTTTTTTAGGAGCAAAAATAGAATATAAAGATGAATACATTATTGTAGATAATAATTCTATAAATAATAAAGAAATAACTAAAGAATTTTCAAGTAGTATTAGAGCTTCATATTACTTTATGGGTGCATTGTTAAGTAGATACCATAGAGCAGAAATTTCATATCCTGGAGGATGTGTAATAGGATCTAGGCCAATAGATTTACATCTTAAAGGATTTGAAAAATTAGGAGCAAAAGTAGAAGTAAAGGATAATAAATACATAATAACTGCAGATGAATTACATGGCGCGGATATATTTTTAGATATAGCAAGCGTAGGAGCGACTGTCAATTTAATTTTTGCTTCAGTACTTGCTAAAGGAATAACGCATATATGGAATGCAGCAAAAGAACCAGAAATAGTAAATGTTGTAACATTTTTAAATTCTATGGGAGCCCGCATTTATGGCGCTGGAACAGATGCCATAACAATAGAGGGTGTAAGTGAATTAGGTAATGGAACCGTTGAAGTTATTCCTGATAGAATAGAAGCAGGAACGTATTTAATGATGGGAATTTTACTAGGTGAAAATCTTATAATAGATGGAATTATAAAAGAACATTTAGAAGCAGTAATAACTAAATTGAGAGAGACAGGGGCAACATTTGAAATAGAAGGCTCTAAGATAACGGTTAGTAAAGCATTAAAATTAAATGCTGTTAATGTAAAAACATCAGTATATCCAGGTTTTCCAACAGATTTGGGCCAACCTATGAGTACTGTATTAACACAATGTGAGGGAGAATCATTATTTGAAGAAACTATTTACGAGGATAGGATGCGACATATAAAACATCTTAATTCTATGGGCGCCAATATATCTTTATATAATTCTACAGCATTAATAAGAGGTAAAACTAAATTAAAAGGAACAACTGTAGTTGCAACTGATTTAAGAGCAGGAGCCGCTATGTTAGTGGCTGGAATGATTGCCTCTGGAACAACTGAAATAACTAACATTGAACATATATTAAGAGGATATGAAAATATAGTGGATAAACTAACTAATGTAGGGGCAAAAATAAAGTTGGTAGATGAATAAACTTGTTCTTGCATATAAAAAAACATATGATATAATATTAAAGAAACAAATTTCTATAACTATTAATTAGTTATGGCGGAAGGAGATTAAATATATGAAAAAGGGAATACATCCTGAACAAGTAGATTGTACTTTTAAATGTGCATGTGGTGCAACATTTGTTGCAAAGTCTAATAAAGAGGTACACAATGTTGAAGTATGCAGTAATTGTCATTCTTTCTATAGTGGAAAACAAGGAACTGCTAAGAGAAGTACAAAGATAGAAAAATTTAAAAAGAAATTTAATATGGGAGAATAAAAAAGCTGTAAAGGCTTTTTTTTAATTATTTAGTGAGTGTTGAAATATTTCCAAAAAAATATATTTATTATATTTTTCACTTTTTAGTGTACTTATAATATTTTACAGGAGCCTTTGTAATTCCCCTTAACTCAACATCTAATGTTTCATATTCGAAACATTCAGAAAAAGTTTTTATTTGTTCACTAAGTAAATCAAAGTACGGATGATTTACCATATTCGTACATACTACTATACCACTATCTTTTAATAATTTTTTCATATTGTTCATTACGATTTTGACATTATTTGCAGTTTTACAATCTAATATATTAGATAAATAAACTATATCGTACTTTTTTGAATTATTATATGAATCGGATGAAATATCAATTACTTCAAAATTAAGCTTATTAGAATTTAATATATTCAATAATTTTTTTATATCTTCTTCACTATAAGGAAAATCAAAATTCGTATTACATTTTTCAAATAAAGCATTGCTATAAAACGAAAAAAGTCTTTCTTCATAAAATTTTTCTTTTTGTCTTAAATCTAAATAATATTGCCATAACAAACAACTTTCTCTTTCATTAATGTCATTAGCATTTCTGTGACTTTTAATAATGGCCTCAATTTCTTTAATATTCAAATTTCGAGCATCTAACAATCCATTTTCTAATAGCCATTTTCTTAAATAATAATATCTATATGTAAGTGGATTAATGTCAAAAGTATCTACTCTTTTTGCACCATTTAAATATAAATAAAAAAGAATATCTGACGATGCTAAAACGGAATAAATTTCTTTATTTCTAAAATCAATATGACTTACAATTCGGTTTAAATCTTCTGTGTTTCTTGAATAAATGCTACTCCAATCGCCATCAAAAGTGCCATTCATAATTTTAGGTAATCTTTGGATATCGTCATTAATATTTGTCATAATATCTCCTTTTTGAACGATATTATAATATATCAATAAATTTGAGTCAAACTCATAAAAAATAATAAACAAGCAAATATGTATGAAAGAATTTTTTAAAACAAAAAAATCTAATCTTTACATCAAGTGAATTAAAAATATATACTATTTTTAATAAAAAACATTTATGATTATGGTATACTAAAAATGAGGGATAATATGAGTAAATTAAAGTATTTAGCTAAAAGAATATTTAAAATGAATTATAAAGGCTTTTTTAGTACTATTAATGAAGTTCATCAAAAAAACAATAAGAATAGAATATATATTTTTTTTGATATAATTTATTGTGGAATAAAATATCAAGCTGGATATATAGATTATAAATTATTTGAAATGTATAAAATGAATAATAAAGAACGTAGTACAGTTATAACTAGAGGTATAAATAATGAAATACTAAAAAAATATAATGATTTAAGTAAGTCATATATATTTGAAGATAAAGCTATTTTTAACGAAAAATATGATAAATTTTTAAAAAGAGAATGGTTATTTTTAAAAAAAGATAACTATGATGAATTTAAAGAATTTATAAAAAACAAAAAAGAAGTTATTGTAAAACCATTATCGTTATCTTGTGGTAAAGGTGTAGAAAAAATAATTATAAAAGATTATTCGCCAAAAAAATTATTTGATTATCTATTAGAAAATGACAAAACGTTAATAGAAGATGTTGCTTTACAACATGAAAAAATATCTGATATTTATCCAAATTCTGTAAATACAGTAAGAATAGTTACTTTAAATAAAATCGTTGTAGCAGCATTTATTAGATTTGGAAATAAAAACAATGTAGTAGATAATTTTAATCATGGAGGCATGGTAACTACTATTGATATAAAAAGTGGTGAAGTACTATATCCAGCATTAGATAAAAGTGGAAATATATATAAAATTCATCCTGCAACTAATAAAAGTATAGTAGGTTTAAAAATTCCTATGTGGGAAAAATGTAAAAAAATATGTATAGATGCATGTGAAATCACACCAGAAATTGGTTACGTTGGATGGGATGTCTGTGTTGGACCAAAAGAACCATGTTTAATAGAAGGAAATGATTTTCCAGGACATGATTTATATCAACTTCCTGTACATAGAAAAGAAAATATAGGATTGTTGCCAATCTTTGAGAAAGCAATGGAGGAAAAAAATGAAAATAGCAATAGCAACTGATCATAATGGAGTATCAGAAAAAGAAAAATTAAAAAGTATTTTACAACAGGATTATGAAATAATAGATTTAAGTCCTAACAATGACCCATTGGATGACTTTCCAATATATGCATTTAAAGTTGCAGAATTTGTTAAGAATAATACTAATTCAATGGGCATATTATTATGTGGAACAGGGATAGGCATGTCAATAGCAGCAAACAAAGTCAAATCAATTAGATGTGCACATGTTTCTAACGTAGAGGAGGCTAAAAAAGCAAGGGAACATAATGATGCTAATATAATAGCAATGAGCGCTAAATATGATTTTAATTTAATTAGTGAATGTATTAAAGTATTTCTTACAACAGAATTTTTAAATGAAGAAAGATTAGTAAGAAGAAACAAATTAATAGAAGAATATGAAAGAGAGCACGGAAATGAATGCTAAAGTATATATTTACATATTAACAACTTTGTTATCTGCTTATACATTAACCGGAATTAATTTTAATAAGTTGTGGAAATCTAAAAGAACTGTTGAAGCAAGAATATTTGTAATTTTACTAAGTTTAATAATGAGTTATTTATTAACAAATTTTATTACAGATTTTTTGTCTTCTAGCAAAATATTATAAGTAATAACATTAAGTATTTATTAGTTGTATCATTAATTCCGATTTTTGTTATAAGTATATTATATAACCAAAAAGAAATTATAAGTGAAATTAATGAAGTACAAAATACAGATGAAATAAAAAAAGAAATAGAACCAATTATAAGACTTGAAAAAGATGGAACTATATTAAATTTACCATTAGAAGATTATGTAATCGGTGTTGTTGCGGGAGAAATGCCTGCATCTTTTGAGATAGAAGCTTTAAAAGCACAAGCAGTTGCTTCTAGAACTTTTGCAATATATAAAATAAATTTAAATAATACAAATTACGATTTAACTAGTACAACGAATGATCAAGTATATATAACGACAGAAGAAATGAAAGAAAAATGGCAAGGTAGCTACAATGATTATTATGAAAAAATTAAAAATGCGGTAATATCAACAAAGCGCGAAGTTATGAAAAAGGATAATCAAATATTCAAAGCTTACTATTTTGCAATGAGTAATGGCTATACAGAAGATTCAGCTTCCGTTTTTGGTGAAAACATATTATCAAGCGTAGCCTCTCCATGGGATAATGACACTTTAAATAAATTTATAGTTACTACAGAATTTAGTATAGAAGATTTAAAAAAATATCTAAAAGTGGATAATTTAGAAAAAATAGAAATACTATCTAGAGATAAAACAAACAGAGTAGAGCAAGTATTAATTAATGATCAAATAATTAGTGGAATTGATTTCAGAAAACTTTTAAATTTAAGATCTACAGATTTTAATATAGAATCAAAAGATAATATGTTTTACATAACTACTAAAGGATATGGACATGGAGTAGGAATGAGTCAATATGGAGCAAACGGAATGGCCAAAGAAAACTATTCTTATAAAGAAATATTAGAATATTACTATCAAAATATAGAAATTGATACAATAAAAGTATAATTTCTTTTTTTTTATCCATAATTCTATTAGGAAGGTGAAATATGAAGACTAAAAGATTAGTTTTAAAAAAATGGGCATCTACAGTTATATATTTATCAGTTATATCAATAGTATTTATAAGTATGGTATTCATTAGCAATAAAATTAATGAAACTTATAACGAAGGAGATAATTTATCATATATATTGAAAAGTTTTATAGATGATAAAGATATTACAGTAGTAAATTATACAAATGAAGAAGTAATTAAGCCATTCGATAGTGAAAGTGTAAGTATAGATATAGATTATTATGATAAAGATGAAAGTAATGAAAATCAAGAAAAATCATTAATACTATATGAAAATACATATATGCCAAATACAGGAATTTTATATTCTAGTAATGAAACATTTGATATTATAAGTACTTTAGATGGAACTATAACTAAAGTTTCTGAAGATGAACTTTTAGGAAACGTAGTAGAAATAACACACTCTCCAACAATTGTTACAACATATTATAGTTTAGGAGAAGTAAAAGTAACTGAAGGACAAAGTGTAAAACAAGGCGATATTATAGGAATTAGTGGTAAAAATAATATAAGTTCAACAAGCGATAATATGATGCTATTTGAAGTTAGTTTAAATGGAAATAATATAAATCCAGAAAACTATTATGGATCAAATTTGAAAGACTTAAACCAATAAGTCTTTTTATAAAAATATGACTAAATTAATTATAAAATTATTAGATAATGAAATATGGATATACAAAAATAGCAAAATATTAAAAAGTAAAGCGCCTAAAATAATGAATGACAATTTTATTATAAATGATAAAGTTTTAGCGAATTCATTAAAAGAAATATTAAATTCAAAAAAAATAAAAAATAAAATAATTCAAAATAAAATTTATATTTTAATAAATAAATTATATTGTGAAACAAATCTAAGTATTATAAAAGATATAATGTATAATTTAGGCTTTTTTAAATATGAATTTATATATGAAGAAGATTTATATGCTAATTTATCAAAAAATATTATTTCAATATGGATAAATAATGGAATTTATTTAAATAAAGAAAAAGAACAATTTATAACTAAAGAAGAAATAAATCAAAAGAATTTTAATGAAAAAACTTTATTAATAACATCAAATAGTAATTTATTAAAAAACATTGCATATAAATCAAATATAATTATATATGAAAATACATATGACCCTATATTTAGTATGCTAAAATAAAAGTTAGTTAATAAATGATATACTTAACTAACTTTTTTATATTATAATATATATAGAAAGAATGTGATTATATGTATAAAATAAAAGATGGTAATACTGCTTGTGCTGATGTAGCATATAAATTAAGCGAAATGAGTTTTATTTATCCAATAACTCCATCTAGTCCAATGGCAGCTAGAATGGATGAATTAAAAAATAAAAATGAGTTAAATTTGTATGATAAAATAACGGATGTTATTGAAATGCAAAGTGAAGCAGGAGTAGCTGGAGCATTACATGGTGCGCTAATTTCAGGAAGTCTTGCAACTACATTTACATCTAGTCAAGGATTACTTTTAATGTTGCCAAATATGTATAAAATTGCAGGAGAAATGCTTCCTTGTGTTATACATGTTGCAACTCGAGCATTAGCAACTCACGCCTTAAGTATTCAAGGAGATCATCAAGATATATATGCAGCAAGACAAACAGGTTTTTGCATGCTTGCATCATCAAACGTACAAGAAGCACAAGATTTAGCATGTGTAGCTCATTTAAGTGCTATAAAAGGGTCACTTCCATTTCTTCATTACTTTGATGGATTTAGAACTAGCCATGAAATTAATAAAATAAAAGAACTAGATTTCACAAAAGTAGAGAAACTAATAGATAAAGACAAAATAAATGAATTTAAAAATAAAGCATTAAATCCTTCAAATATTATTACAAGAGGAACTGCTCAAAATGAAGATATATATTTTCAATGTACTGAGGCTAGAAACTCTTATTATAATAACGTCTATAGTATTGTAAATAATTACATGGATGAAATAAATAAAATAATGGGAACAAAATATAAATTATTTAACTATTATGGAAGTTCTAATGCTAAAAGCGTCATAATCGCTATGGGATCAGTTACAAACACAATAAAAAAGGTAGTAGAAACATTAAAAAATGTAGGTTTAGTAGAAGTACATCTTTATCGTCCATTTAGTGCAAAACATTTAATAAAATCTTTGCCAAAAACAGTAAAAAATATTGCCGTTTTAGACAGAACAAATGAGGCCGGTAGTATAGGTGGACCACTATATTTAGATATTTTATCAGCATTAAAAGGCAAAAAAGTAAATATAGTAAGTGGACGCTATGGTTTGTCAGGCAAAAATGTAAGTCCTAATGATATTTATGATATATATATGATGTTAAATAATTCTTTAAAGGATAATTTTACAATTGGAATTAAAGATAATCTAAATAATACATCTTTAAAACATTATAATTTTAAATTAAAAGAATCTTATAAAGAAATAAAAATATATGGTTATGGTTCAGATGGTTCAGTTGGCGCTAGCAAAGATTTATTAAAAATAATTGGCGAAAAAAACTTTGTACAAGGATATTTTGAATACGATTCTAAAAAAAGTGGCGGCTTAACGATATCTCATTTACGTTTTGATAGCAAAAAAATTGAAGCACCTTTTTATGTATTAAATGCTGATATTATTGTTGTTACAAAAGAAGCTTATTTAAAAAAATATGATATATTAGATGGTATAAAAAAACATGGAATACTAATAATAAATACATATAAATCACAAGAAGAATTAAATAATACTCTTCCTACTAAAATAAAAAAAGAATTAAAAACAAAAAATATTCAAGTATATACAATAAATGCCGATAAAATTTCTTATATTAATGGAATACCAGGAAGAATAGGAATAATAATTGAAAAAGTAATTTTAAATGAATTAAAAATAGAAAATTATCAAAATTTATTAATAGATTTAATAAAAAAAAGATTCACTACTAAAGGAGAAAAAGTAGTTAACGCAAATATAAATGCGATAAAAAATACAAATATAGAAAAAATAGAAATAAATGATACAGAAACATACGATATTTCTATAGAAGACGATATAATAAAAAAACTAAATAAAGGCGAAGGCAACAAACTATCAACAAAAGAACTTTTAAAGTATTGTAATGGTATATTTGAAGGAAATAATACAAAAGATGAAAAACCAGCATTATCTTCACAATGTGTAGAATGGATAAAAGAAAACTGTATTGAATGTGGACTATGCTCATTAGTTTGTCCTCACTCTGTTATTAGACCAATAGTACATAACTTTAAAGAAATAGAGTCAATCAAAAATTTAACAAGCGATGAAAAATATTCTTTAATTATAAGTAAAGAAGACTGTACAGGATGTGGATTATGTACTAAAATTTGTCCAGGCAAAAACGGTAATAAAGCAATAATATTAAACGAGAAAAAACCAACAACACAACTAGAAAAAGAAATATTTAATAATTATGAAAATAATGTAAATATTCCTCTTACAACAATAAAAGGCACTCAATTAAAAAAATCATTATTTCAATTTTCTGGTGCGTGTGCAGGTTGTGGTGAAACTCCATATATAAAATTATTAACACAATTATTTGGACATAAATTAGTTATTGCAAATGCAACGGGATGTTCAAGTATATATGGTGCATCAGTACCAAGTATGCCTTATAATATTCCATGGGCAAATAGTCTTTTTGAAGATAATGCAGAATTTGGATATGGTATTTTAAAATCCTATAATCAAAAAAGAGAACAAGTAGAAAATATAATGAAATTGTCAAATAATGAGCTTTATAAAGAGTGGCTAGCTAATAAAAATAATTATGAAATAACAAGTGTTATTAAAGAAAAAATCAAAGATAAATTTGATAAAAATCTAATAAATTATGTAGAAGCAAGAAGTGTTTGGTGTATAGGTGGGGACGGTTGGGCATATGACATTGGATTTAGTGGAATAGATCAAGTTCTTTCAAGCAATGATAATATTAATATATTAGTTTTAGATACTGAAGTATATTCCAATACAGGAGGTCAAGCATCTAAATCTACAAAAAAGGTGCTGTCGCTAAATTTGCCACTAATGGAAAAAAGACAATAAAAAAAGATTTATTTAAAATCGCCATGTGTTACGATAATGTTTATGTTGCATCAATTTGCCTAAAAGCAAACCCAACTCAAGCTATAAAAGCATTAATCGAAGCAGAAAGTCACGAAGGTCCTTCTATTGTCATTGCATATGCGCCATGTGTTGAACACGGAATATCAGGCGGCTTATCGAATTCTATAGATGAAGAAAAATTGTCTGTTTTATGCGGTTATAATATATTAATGAGATATAACAATAAGCAACTACAAATAGATTCAAAAGAACCAGATTTTGATAAATATGAAGACTTTTTAAATAATGAAGTTAGATATAATTCATTAAAATTAAAAGATGCACAAAAAGCAGAGGAATTATTAAATGAACAAATAGAAAACGCAAAAGCAAGATATAATTATTTTAAAAACCTTACATAAAAAAAGAAGTTGCCCCCTGAGACAACTTCAAAGAATAAAAAGGGGTTGGCTAGTGTGATACTAGCACCAATTCGCTTTTAAAGTGAATTGGTACTTCATATACTAATTGATTATGTTAGTTTTGTCAACACTTTTTTAAAAAAAATTAAAAAAAATTGGAGGGTATATGGAACTAAGCAAAATTAAAGGACTTGGAGAAAAAACAATAGCAACCTTAAACAAAATAGGAATTACAAATACTAAAGAACTTATAGAATATTATCCTTACAGATATAACTTTTATAATCCAATAAATATAAATGAATTAAAAGATGAAAATTCTGTAGTAACTATTAATGGTATAATAGAAAATACTCCCAAAGTAAGGTATATAAAAAGAAATTTAAATTATTTACAATTTAGAATAATATCTAATTCAAAATTAATAAATGTAGTAATATATAATAGAGCATTTATTTCTAGGTATATGATACCCGGTAAGGAAATCTGTATAATAGGAAAATATAATATTAAAAAAAATACATTTACTGCTAATAATATTATGTTAGAGAAGTTAGAAAACAATATTATAGAACCGGTATATCATTTAGCATATAACATAAAAAGTAAAATTCTTCATAATGCTATTAATGATGCTTTAGAAAAAGAACAAATAAAAGAAACATTACCAGACTATATTATAAAAAAATATTCCTTTATAAACGAATTTACTGCTCAAAAACAAATACATAATCCCACTAATATTGATGAATTAAAACAATCAAAATTAGTATTAATTTATAAAGAATTATTTGAATTTATGATAAAAATAAACTTTTTAAAAATAAAAAGAGAAACAAATGAAGATAATAATATAAAAAACGTCGATGTAAAAAAAATTAATAAATTAATAAAAGAATTACCATTTGAATTAACACCAGATCAAAAGAAAGTAATTGATGACATTATTAAAGACTTTATGAGCAAAAAAAGAATGAACAGGCTTATTATTGGAGATGTTGGAAGCGGAAAGACAATTGTAGCATTTTTAGCTATATACATAAATTATTTAGCAAACTATCAATCTGCATTTTTGGCACCAACTGAAATACTAGCAGAACAGCACTATATTAATATAAAAAAATACTTTCCTAAATTTAAGGCGGCTCTATTAACATCAAGTACAAAAAAAAGTGAAAGAAAAACCATTATCGAAAAATTAAATAATAATGAAATAAATTGCATAATAGGAACTCACGCAATAATCAGTGAAGATGTAACATTTAATAATTTAGGATTAGTTATAACTGATGAACAACATAGATTTGGTGTTGAACAAAGACAAAATTTACAAAACAAAGGTAAGAATGTTGATGTTTTATATATGTCTGCAACTCCGATACCGAGAACATATGCACTTACTATATTTGGTGATATGGATATTTCAGAAATAAAAACAAAACCCGGAGGCAGAAAAGACACACAAACATTATTATTAAAAGAAGAAGAAATCAAAAAAGGTTTAACTATAATGTTAGAAGAAATCAAAAAAGGTCGCCAAATATATGTAGTAGTTCCTTTAGTAGAGGATGAAAATGAAACTGATTTATATGATGTAAATAAATTAAAAACAAAATTAAATGAAGCGTTCAATAATAAAATTCCTATTGGAATTATACATGGAAAATTAAAAGCAAAAGAAAAAGCACAAACAATAGAAGATTTTAAAAATAATCAAATAAAGATTCTAATATCAACAACAGTTATTGAAGTTGGTGTTGATGTTCATAATGCAACTTGTATAGTAATATTTAATGCAGAGCGATTTGGATTATCAACACTACATCAATTAAGAGGTAGAGTAGGTAGAAATGAGTTTGTATCATATTGTATATTAGTTAGCAATTATGATAAAGAAAGATTAAAAATATTATTAGAGAGTAATGATGGATTTTATATATCAGAAAAAGATTTTGAATTAAGAGGAAGTGGAAATCTTTTTGGAACAAAACAAAGTGGAGAAATGGATTTTAAAATTGCAGATTTAAAAAGAGATATAAAAATATTAATTCAAGTAAGCAAAGATTCAAAAGAATTTATAGAGAATAATATAGATAATAACTTTGAAAATTATCCATATTATAAATCGCTAATAAATAGCATTCAAAATGTAAATTAGATTTTAAAATTTTTGGATTGACAAAGAAAAAAAAAGATTATAAAATGAATATAGCATGATATTATATCATGCAGATAGCTCTAACGAATTTTATTGTTAGAGTGTATCAACCAAAACCCCCTGAAGGAGCGCATTAGCGCTCCATTTTTTGTTTAATCTCTTTATTTATAAGGGTTCGTAAAAATTTAAAAATATAAAAAAGCTTTTTTACCCCGCATTTACCCCACAATTTCCAAAAAAAAATAAGAGAACCACTCTAAATTAAAAGTGATTCTCTATTTTATTATTTTATAAACCTATATCAAAATTATCTTTATTCTCTTTATTTAAATCATCAATAATGTTAATAATATTATTTAACTTATTTTTAAACATATGAGAATAAGTATTTAATGTTTCATCTATTTTAGAGTGCCCTAAAAATTTAGAAACTAAAGTTACATCTGCACCATTATTTATTAAAAGTGAGGCACAACTATGTCTAAAATCATGAATTCTAATTTGTTTAACATTAGCTAGCTTACAATTATTATTTTTTCTTCTTCTAATCTTATCATCCCCAAGCGGATGAGTTCCACCAAAAATAAACCAGTTTTCATTAAAATTGGTAAATTGCATATAATACTCTTTTAACTCCATTAAATTGTCTATTATTTCTTGAGGTAATGGTAAAATTCTATTACTTGCTAGTGTTTTAGGACTTGTAATAATGTATTGTTTTTTATTTACATTATCTGATAAACCCTTATTAATAGTTAATGTCTTATTTTTAAAATTTATATCATTCCAATTTAAGGCTCTAATTTCGCCTTTTCTTAACCCACAAAAGTATAAAGTTTTAAAAAAAGATTTAAAAACTAAATCATCTTCTACTTGAATAAATTTGTTAAATTCTTCGTATGTCCAAAACTCCATTTCTTTTTTTATTTCATTTGGATCAGTAAAATTAACCATTTTAGGATAAACATTATTAAAATTTAATCCATACCATTTTGTACCAAAATTCATTATAGTTTTTAAAAATTTATAAATATAATTTCTTGTACGATTAGATAAATTATATTCTAATATTTTCTTTCGCCACATTTCATAATTTTGTATATTAAATTCTTTAACTTTAATATCGTCTAATAATTTCATATATCTAATTCTATCTTTATAAGTATTCAAAGTGGTTTCTTTAACTTTATCTTTTTGATAATCATAAAAAGCTAAATATAAATCCTTAAAAGTCATATCATTATCAGGTCTATACTTGTCTAATTCTAAAAAGAATTGCCTTTCAGCATTTTGAGCTTCTGTTTTAGTTAAATAAGCTTTAGATTGATATTCCTTAGTAACTCCACTTAAATTTTTATATCTCACTCTAAAACACCATTTGCGTCCATCTTTAGTCCATTTTTTAGGATTTAATTTATTTACTGCCATTTTTCATCACCTTTCTACATACCTATTTCAAAATCGTCTTTGTCTTTTTCTTCATTTTTTTCGTAATCATAAAAATCATTATTAATTGCGTCTGCTAAATCTTCATAATCTTCAATATATTCTCTTGGTTTTCTACCTAAAACTTTATCTATGGCGTCACATAATTTTTGAAATCTTTTTTTCCATTTATCAATTTCATTTGTTAACTTTTCTTTTAGAGATTCTATATTGTTGTTTAATATATTTATCAAATCATTTAATCTATTAATTTCTTTTTTTTGCTCTTTAATAGTAGCTTTTTGTTCTTTAATTAAATTATTTCTTTTAATAAGTTCTTCATTATTTTTTAATGTTTCATTTTCCGAAGATAATTTATTTATAGTTACATTTTGATTATCAATTTCAGTTTTTTGTAATCTATTAATTTGTTCCAAGCCTTTTGAATAATCAATAATCTTTTCTACATCATTAGAGTTATAACCAACAATATTTTTTCTTGGATTTAAAACATCTTTTTCAATAGATTTATTCGCCTCAATTAAACCATTTTTTGTTTCTTCAATAATTTTTAAAGTATTTTCCTTTTCTATTTTTAATTCCTTTAATTCAGCTTTATTTTCTTCAATTTGAAATTCTAATTTAGTTTTGTGTTCAATATTAGCTCCAACTTTGCCTCTATCTAAATTAAAACCTCTTGAATTAATAAACTTATTAAAATCATTTTGAATTTTTGTAAAGGAATTTTTACCACCTTTATTTTTCCAAAACTGATCGTTATTTAAAAATTTACCTTTTACTTTTTCATAAACTATTTTTCCGTTTTTATCTCTTAATAATTTTGGTACCAAAGATATTTCACCATTTGGCTTTTTTATTTCTTCTTTTATAACTTTACCAGATTTATCTTTAACAAAGCACTTTCTATTAACCTCATCAACTATTGGTAGGAAATAAGCTTGTAAATGTGGTGTATCTTCATCATAATGAATTTGTGCAAGTATTATGTTTTCTTCCCCAACATTTTCTTTTAAAAAGTCCATACAAGAGTCGAAAAAATATGTAACAGTTTGTGGTATATCTTCTTTAGATTTTATGTCAGGTATTTTAACTTTTTGTCCCTGTTTATCACCAGTTTTATAAGTTCTACCGCTATCAATAAATTTCATACCTAACGTTTCAAAAAATTCCGTTCCACTTGTAAAAGTTACACCATTTAACAAATTGGTACTAGGCTTATTTAAATATTCAACATTTTTATCTTTTAATGTTCTCATTACCTCTTGATACAAATTATTTTGTTTTAAAGAAACATATTCAACATTAAATTTTGTTCTCATTGTATCATAATTTCCAGTACCTTTTCTTTCTTTCATTTCTTTACCAATATTATATAAATCCTTTTTTTTATATTTTTGTTCAAACCTTAAAACTTGTTTTCCATCATACACTAAATGTTTCCTCCTTTCATGAAAAGGTCATATATATGACCTATCTCACTAGGGCATAGCCCATTTCGTGAGTTTAGGGAGTTCCCTAAAAACCCCTTTGTTTTTGCAAATGCCTAAGCTAAAGCAAAGGCAAATGCAAGAAACAAATAATTAAATAATAACTATCTACTAGATACTTATTATTTAATATAAATTTTTTAAAAAGCATTTTAAAAAATTGTAAAAAATATTACTATCGCCACTTTCATTTTCTTGCGAAAACAAAACGTGCCTCGTTTATTTTTTACATAACTTTTTAGAAAAAAGTTAGCAAAAACACTAATAAAAATTTTAATTCTCATTAGTAGGTTCTTCATATTTTGCATAGTAAATTCTTTCTTTAGCTGTTCTTTTTTGCTCAATATAAAGTCCTTCTTTTTCTAAATTATTGAGATTATTTTTTAATAATTTTCCAAAAGCCGAAGGTGTAATTTGTAAATTTAATTTGCTTGTTATATCAGAAGCTGAGAAAGAAAATTCTTTTTGCTTTATTGCATAATTTAAAAAGGCTAAGATATTATAATTTAAATCTTCGCTATCAATATCAGATAACTCGAATAATAAATTTTCATTTCTTTTTAAAACTAAATCTATTCCTTCATAATCTCTACTTTCATAATTTAAAAATATTTTATTTTTAATATTATCATCTTGTTTTAAGGTTATTTTCCCATCAACTGAGCCATCAATTGCTGTGCTACCTAATGAAGTATTATTTTTATTTAAATGATGAACAAGTAATATTGTAAAGTTGTATTTTTTACATAATTCTCTAAATTTAGGAATAACTATTTGCCCCATATCTTGATAGTTATTTAGATCATAACCATTGTTTAAATCTATTCCACTAAACATATCAATAATAAGAAATCTACCTTTATATTCATTGGCAAATGTTTGAAAATCTAATTGTAAATCCATTAAATTTAATTTTCTTTCGCTAGGATTTTGTTCTAAAAATAAGAAATTATCATCATTAAAATCTAGTCCCATTTTATCAATTCTATCTACTAATTGCATTGAGTTCATTTCTGTGCTAATATATAAAACAGGACATGGGTTTGTTTTAAATCCTAGAAAAGAATTGCCTGTTGCAATAGAGTTAGCAAGTTGTAGTGCTAATAATGACTTGCCAACTTTAGGTCGAGCAACCAGGCAATACAATCCATTAGATTTCATCAGTTTATCGACTATGAAATCTTTTTTTATAAAATCTTTTCTCATTTCACTTATATTCTTCAAAAGCATTCCTCCTTTCTAGTTCATAGTTCCTTTTGTCATTTTTTGAAGATAACTGATGTTAATTTTTAAATAATTTACAACTTCGTTCATAGGTAGTAGTTTGTTAGGAAGAAGATAACCTTTATTGTTTAAATCCAATTTTATTTCGTTTTTTAATTTTAAAGCATTGTTTTTTCCTAAACCTGTAAGCTTTTGTAAATCTTTTAAATCACACCATTGCTTAGAGATTAATTCTAAAGTTTCCTTTGCAGTCAATAATATTCACCTCGCTTTCTTTATTTAATTGAAGATTTTAGATAATCTACAACTCTCGTGCCAATAGAGATATTTACCTTGCATTTGTTTAACGAGTCAGCATATATCGGTGATTTCCAACTCTATGAAATTTTCAAAGAACGTTTGGTGCGTTTTGTCAATTTTGCTTTTATTTTAAAAGTGCCATTTCGCACCAACAATTACAATATAATACTTCCGGTGCGTTTTGTCAACATAAAATTTTAAAAAAATTAAAATTATTTAATTTAGTTACATTTTTTAATAAATTGACATATCGCGCCGAGATATGTTAAAATTTAAAACGAAAGGAAGCAGTATTTTTATGAAAAATATTGATCGAAATGCAATTAATATAACTATTGGTAAACACATGGCTGATTTAAGAGATAAATTTCATTTATCTCAAGAAGAAATTAGTGGTGTTGTTGGTGTAAAAAGAAATACTTATAAATGTTATGAAATTGGGGATAGGACACCACCTTTTCAATTAATAAGAGATTTAGCCAATTTTTATAAAGTATCAACTGATTATTTTTTTAAAGATATGCCTCAATTAACTTTAAAAGAACAAAACCAATTATTAAATTATGCTAATGCCGTAGCAAATAATAAACAAAAATATATTGCTTTAGATTTAAGCAATCCTAAATCTATGACAGATTATTTTAAGCAAGAAGAAGAAAAAATACAAAATAGAGCAAGATTAAGGCTTAAAAATTTAAGAATTGAAAATAATAAAAAACAAGAAGATATAGCTAATTACTTAAAGGTAAATAGCTCAACCTATAATAAATATGAAAACGGAAAAAGAAAATTAAATAATGATATTGTTAAAAAATTAGCAGATTACTATAATCTTAGTGTTAGCGATATTTTAGATTAGTTATTGACACCAATGACACGAAAAAATATGTATACCCCACCCAAAAATTGCTGTCATGCTGTCATAAGTCATAAAAAATAGTATGATTTCAAAAAGATTTCATACTATTTTTATTAGTTATTATTAAACATCATCAAAAAATATTTCATCAGGTTTCATTTTAAATATACTGGCAATTTGTTTTGCCATACTATAATACAAACCTCTTGTTCCATTTTCAATTTGCCAATAAAAAGCAGTACAAACGTTAAGCATATCTGCCATATCTTTACACCTATAATTATTTTTAATTCTTAGTTCGTAGAGTTTTGGGAACTTTTTATTAGGCATTTGATTTCTTTTTGCCAAAATATGTCCTCCTAACAATTATTTTCTGTGGAGCATATTCTGCTCCAAACGACATATTTCCGTCCTATGTAATGTTAATATTTAATTGAGTTAAATATAAATTACATAGAGGAGGAGCCGTTTTGAAAATACGTCTTAATGATTACGAAACTAAAGATATTATTCGTATTCTTCGTGAGTGGACTGAACTTGATAGAGCAGAATTTGGAAAATCGGTTAAAAAATCTGCTAATACAATTAAAAATTACGAAATCGGTAAAAGTAATTATACAGTCAAACTTCTTAAAGAACT